>JABINZ010000279.1 GCA_018698135.1 Bacteroidota bacterium | reverse complement strand
TATTGTTCTTTTGTTCTCTTATTCTTTCGTTCATTTTGTCGACCGTAGGTTACAAGAAACGAACAAATATCTGAAAAACCTATCAGGTCGGCCAAGTCCTGTTAGGTTGAGCTTGGGATTATTCAAGTCCTGAAGCAGCATGTTGAATGTTCCCAACAGTTCCTAATTCGTTAATCTATTGTTCTATTATTCTATTGTTCATTATGACAACCATAGGTTACAAGAAACGAACAAATATCTGAAAAACCTATCAGGTCGGCCAAGTCCTGTTAGGTTGAGCTTGGGATTATTCAAGTCCTGAAGTAGCATGTTGAATGTTCCCAACAGTTCCTAATTCGTTTTTCTATTGTTCTCTTTTTCTTTTGTTCATTATGTCGACCGTAGGTTACAAGAAACGAGCAAATATCTGGCAAACCTATTAAGTCTAAGTTGAGCTTGGGATTGATTCAAGTTCACTATATAAACGAGCTTACTTTTCCATTATTTTCATTACTTCTGTTTGAATTTTAGATTTTACAAATTCCCATTTTACTGGAGACAAAAGCATTAATTCTTCATCTTGGTCTGCGTCTTCAAAATAACTTAAACTTTTAAGTACTAAAAAAACAGAACCATCCAAGTATTTCTCGTTATAAAAAGATAATTGATCTTCTAATGAATAGTGATTTAGAAGGAAGAATATATCAAAAAAATCACGTTTTCGACCTCTTCCACTTATTGCAGCATGTTTCATTGCACAGATATCTTTCAATCCTGACAATCGAATATCCTGTTTCTTCTTTATACTTTCAAGAAAAGGGTATTTGTAATTAACAAAGTCAACTTTGATTGAATTGATACTCAGAACTATTATATTCTTACTTTGCGAAAGAAGCTTAATCTCTCCTAAGTCATTTAATAGATCAATTAATTCATATTTATCCAAGACTTTGCTTCCAAAAAAATCAAGGTCATACGACATCCTATGACCTATTTGTAATGCTAAAGCTGTTCCTCCTGCTAATGTAAAATCAGCAAGGTCAGGAATAGCCATTATGCCTTTTAATAATTCCAGTGTGGCTGGTTGGACAGTATCTGTGAATAGCATCTGAACTGTTCTTTTGGAATATTGAAAATACAACTTAGAAAACTAATTGATTTTGGATCCAAATCTCTGGATAGAAGCATTTCCACCCTTATTTTATCCAAGCCATAGTAGGCTTTTATTGCTTGCCAATCAGATAGGCTACCATAATTCACAACACGTTCAATCACATAACGGGATTTCTTCTCCCAATCTATGTTTTCAAATTCCGTATCCCAAAAAATGACGCGTGAAAGATTCATGTTTTAATTATTATTACAAATCTAACGTTTATTGATGATTAGTCAAAATGACAAGTTGGAGCCACGGTTTTGGCTATTACCTTCTGCAATCATGTGGCAACTGAAGGTTGTAAGTTACATGTTGCAGGTTCCCAACAGTTCCTAATTCGTTAATCTATTGTTCTATTATTCTATTGTTCATTATGACGACCATAGGTTACAAGAAACAGAATATAGGTTGCATCAGCAACCAGCCTTACTTCTCCATTTTCTTCATCAATTCGGCATTAGCCACATACATGGCAAAATATGGATAAGAATTGTCTCTTCTTTTCAGTAGAATTATGAACTCTGAATCAAAAAAAAGTTTTTTGGGTTTTTGTAAATCTTCTTCCTCAATTTCCTCAACGCATTCTTCAACTATCTCTGCATAGCTTTCCACCTCAGCTCCATTTTCATTGAGAATAAAGGCCGTTTGTTGAAACATTTTAATTATCTGATGCGGCATTTCAGTTGTGCTAAAAAACGACTTCTCAATATTTGTATAATTATGAGTTATGTTAAATTCAATAATAGGGACTTTTAACTGATCCTCATCACTTAAATAATATTTCTAGGAATTCTTTTCTGTTCGGTAATTTTTCCATGATTGGATCTTATCACTATAGGCATCAATAACATCAATTAAAGCAAATGATTGATCAAATGATGTTTTTATGAGAAGAATTTCATGCTCTTCATCCTGAGGTATTAATTCAATTGCAAAATCATTATCATTCTTATAATACTTTAATAAGGCCACATTATAGTTAGCTCCAAAAAGTCCAAAACTCTCAACATTATCTTTTTTAAAGAGGAAACTTTCCTCATACTTATGAAATGGTTCCATAAACGGAAGTGATTTCCTGAAATATGCTTCAGCTGTAATCTGTGGTAAATCAATTTCAACTCTTGTGATGTACTCATCTTTTGCCAAAACATTTATATAGCTACTCGACTCATTCATTCTTTCTAGTTCAGGATTTTCGAATGAAATGATTGGCTGCCCAATTGCATTTTTGATTTCGTTCCAGGCAAAAAGCAGGGATGCAGCGTAAATAGCATTTTTATCTTTACTTACTTCCGATTCAAGTGTAGCTAAAAACTCGGTTTCTTCCAATGCCGTAAGGTTGGTTGCATCAGGAAATGTTTTGTCTGCATTAAATTCAATTTCCTGATTTTGCTTACAGGAAAACGAAATAATAAGACAGAGAAAAGTTAACAGTAAAGAGATATTTTTGACCATAACTTATGTTTTTAAAGCTTTAGTAATAACTGAAAAATGAATAAGAAATTGTTATGAAGTTTATCGCTTTCAGTTTTTTCTACTAGCGATCCAACATCAGCTTAAAGGTCTTAACACTTTGACCTGATCTTAATTCCATAAAATACAGTCCTTCAACCAAATGATCTGAGCACTGGTATTGTTTTACTTTCTCAAGCTGATGATCCAATAGCTTCCCGTTTATATCAAACAACTTAACTTCATCTATTTCATCTGTAAAAAATACAATTCCTTCTGATGGATTCGGATAAACATTAAATGATGCCTCAGGAGCTTCATCTTCTACTCCGCTCGTATTTCCACTAGCATTTCCGGGCAATGTAATATTTGTACATGTATAACAATCAGTAGGTTGGCCTGCGCAGGCTAAACAAACGAAATAAGTTCCTGCATTGGTATAAGTTATTACAGGAGTTGGATTTGTTTGAGAAGTTACGCCATTTCCAAATTCCCAAAGAAAACTATTGCATTTTGAATTCAGCTTGCTAAAATTGACCACCATTCCATTAATTGAATAGTTAAAGTGAGAAGTACGCTCAACACCTACCAACACTTCATCCGTAGTGGTATTTCCACAAACATCTTTTAACGTTAAAGTATATGTAGTTGGCCAGGCAGGATTGGCTCTGGGACTATTTGATGTTGCATTATCCAAGCCATTTTTAGGTAGCCACGAATAGGAGCTTACATTTGGATTAAAAGCTCTTCCAATACTGGCATCTTCTCCACATACAATATTCACATCAAAGCCCGCATTGGCCTGAATTGGATTAACATTTACACTTACTTGATCCTGTTTGCTGCCACAACCGTGTTTATCAGTTACTGTAACAGTGTAATTCGTAGTTGCTTTCGGATCAGCATAAACAGTATGATAGGTAGTAGTATTGAGTCCTGTTGAAGGTGTCCATTTAAAGTTTGCATCTGGTGAATTTGTCGTGACAACTATTTTGACTTGCTCACCACAAATAATTGTCTTATCAGCTCCGGCATTTGCGGTCACATTTAGTGGAGCAACAGTTACTTTTACATAATCCGTATCTGTATTACTACACTGATCTGTTACAATTAATCTGTATTCGGTGGTTGCGGTTGGTGATGCTTTTGGATTAGCAATATTTGGATTATCTAAACCTGACGAAGGAGTCCACTTAAAGCTACTTCCAGCCAAATTTGAACTTCCCTCCAACTCTTTGGATTGACTGCAAGTGATACTTTTATCAGCACCAGCATTGGCAATTAATTGTTGGTTTTCAACCTTCGCAATTAATACATCTGCTGTATAATTCCAGCTTAAACCAATTTGAGCATTGATTATTATATCAGAAAAATAACCCGTGCCTGCATATTCACCTGTGATGTAATAATCACCATTGGGATGAGCGGCAATGTCATTAGCCCGATCTTCCTTTGTGCCACCCGATTGCATAATATAGTTAAGCGAACCATCTTTCGAATAACTAAACGTCACAATATCATAATCGCCATAACTATTGACATAATTGCTTCCCCAATAATAAAGCTTAGAGTAAAAAAATGTTGAAGTCAAAATCTCATCATCCTTGCCTATGGCTACTCCTGTAATATTTCCATTGTGAGTATGTGCCCAAAGAATATTCATATTACTATCAAACTTAGCAACATAGTCGTTATAAGAGGAATTATTTGCATAGACAGACATGGTATCCAAAAGCGTAAATCCAAAATAATTTCCACAAACAATCAAATTATCTTCAGAATCAACAGTCAGCGTTTCAAAACCATCTGAATTTAAATAGCCTAATTGCTTGCTTCTTAAATAGTTTCCGTTTTTATCGAATTTGGCAATATATACATCTGCATCATTTGGAGCATTCAGAGTATCCGTTCCAATTACAAGGGAATCATAAAAATAACCTCCAATGTATACATTGTCTTTGCTATCGATTCCTATACCATAAGCGTATTCATAGGTATCTGATCCAAAATAGGTTTTCCAGAGCAGAGTTCCATTCGAGTCGAATTTAGCAAGAAAGACATCAGCTTCTTTAACAAAACGAAGTGTATCTCCTTCAAAAGGAGTATCAAACCAAAAAACACCTGTTACCAGCAAGTTTCCTTCACTATCTACGGCCAAGCCATCAATCTCTAAATTATAATCCTTCAGCCATTGAACTTGTCCTGCGGCATTGTATTTTACCAAATAATTTCGTCCACCTTTGGTTGTATCCTGATCAAAAATGGCTAATCCTTTAGAAAAACCTGCTGTATATACATTTCCTCTCTGATCAGCAACTATTCTCCAGCCTTCATCATTCTGATGTCCGCCTCCATTCTTCATCCAAATAAAATTCCCCTGCAAATCAAGCTTGGCAATAAAAGCATCCTGACCACCATTTGTTGGATAATCAACACCTCCAAAAGTCCCGGGGTTGCTGTATTTACCAGTTACGAAAACAAACCCATTATTTGTATCAATACTTATAGCTTTTCCAATATCATCCCCCATCGATCTTCCTCCTCCATTGGCCCAGGAAAAATTTGGACACTGTGCTTGTATTTCAAATGCAAAAAGAACAGTCAATAGTATCAGGCTTAGGATTTTAATCATTTCAGCTATATCTTAAATTCATTTCAAAAATACTAAACTAATTTCGGTGTCAATACTATCTTCAATAATAAATAAAACAAGGTTGAACAGTTGTTTTCATGTTAAAATAAGAATTACAGCTAACAATTTAATTTGACTTTTTAGCAAACAATTATTACATTCGAATTATATCAATATAAATCTCAAGTTAGCTGATTACACATTTTCTTTATTTCCTAAATCATTTATTTATGCAAAACACAAAATATTTATTTTTTACTCTTTCTTTCCTTTTCCTTTTTAGTTTTTCACAATCACAAAACATGATTAAAAATGGGGATTTCAATGGTTTAAGCTTTTGGAACTTCCATGAAGGAAGTTCTACTTCAACTGTTGGAATTTCAATGGGTGAAGCTTTTATTGATATTTCTGTAGCTGGAACAAACTCTTGGGAACCTCAGCTTGGTCAATACAATATTATAATGAAGGCTGGAACAGAATATAAATTAGCATTTAAAGCACATGCCAGCAACGATCGAACAATAAATGCCAATATTGGCACTGGACCTCCCAATTATACTTCCATTTTTTCTAAAACTGTTTTATTACATCAAACTGCTCAATGGTATACCTACACTTTTACAGCAGGAATAAGTGATAGTACATCGGGCCTTAATTTTGACTGTGGGCAGGATATCAATGACGTATATATTGATAGTGTTTCACTTTTTGCCACCACCATTATCTCAGATAAATATATCATAAGTGGAAAAATAACCTATTCTGACTCTTTTACGCCATTCGCTGGTGTAAATGTAGGCATGGAAATTCATAATCTTGCAGGGATAATTGATACCATTTTAGTAACTGATGCAAAGGGTGAGTATATGTTTCCAATGGATAGCCAACTCATTGTTGAGCCCTTTCCAATAAACATCACTCCTTCCTATGCAGGTTTTACTTTTAGTCCTAAAAAACATTATTTTCAAACGACTGACTTCAGTGCCTATATAAACAATAATTTTATTGCCAATTCGGAGGCATCGGATATTTGTATCGTATTGGTTGATTCCAATACCAACCGCAATTTGGTTGCATGGGAACGATATCATTCTACTGAAGTGGATTCCTATCGGATTTACAGAGAAACAACAGTGGCGAACAAATATGAGTTAATTGGAAGCACCGATTACAATGAAATAAGTGTTGTGATTGATACGGCTTCAAATCCTAAACAACGTGCCTATCGCTACGGACTAACTGTAATTGATATTTTTGGTACAGAATCCAAAATGAGCAATGTGCACAAAACCATCCACCTCACAGCTAATGCAGGAGCAGGTTCTGAAATTAATCTGATCTGGAGTGCTTACGAAGGATTTTATTTCAGTTCGTACAAAATTTACAGAGGAACCTCTCCTTCAAAAATGACCTTATTGGATTCTATACAAAGTACACTTTTCAGCTATACTGATGTGAGTCCCCCTAGTGGATTGGTATTTTACCAGGTAGTCGTTCAAAAACAAGATACCTGTTATCCTGATATTTTCCGTGCAAAAACAAGCAAAGGGCCTTTTTCACAGTCCTTTTCAAATATGAAGGATTACAGCACCATTACTGGTGATTATCTGGAGGTTTATCCTGAAAACAAAACACTAAGCAAAACAAAAGGAGAATATACTTTTTCCGTATTCACCAATTTACTCAGTTGGAATTTAAGCAGCAATCAAAGCTGGCTAAGCTATCAGAATGATATGGCCAACAAAAGCTTCATATTGTTTTTTGATGAAAACACTACAGGTTCAGATCGTACTGCAAAAATTACACTAAGTGCAGCAGGTGTAACTGATGTCATTCTCAATATCACACAATCGAAAGATATTGTCAGTATTGAAGAAGAAGCCAATAATAATGTCCTAATCTATCCAAACCCAGTAAATGATGTATTACATATTAATTCAACTTCATTTGTAAATAGCTATGAGATGTATTCAATACATGGGCAGCAAGTTTTAGCAGGAAAAATAAATGGACATGAAGCTCAAATCAATGTAACTTCCTTCCCATCAGGTATATATAATTTGCGAATGATTTCAGGAGAGAAAGTTGTAACAAAGTGTTTTATACACAGATAGGCATATCATTGCAAGTGATCAAGCTTTTATGGAAACTGCTAATTATTTAAGTTAGTCTTCACTACTTAACGTATAAAAACTTAGCTGTTTTTATATTGCCCTGTTCAATCATTTCGATGAAATACAATCCTTCATCAACGTGGTTCGGAATCTCGTATCTATTTGCTTTCAGCAGCTGATAATGCAGTATTTTTCCTTCAATACTTAACAACTTAATCTCATCAATTACTTCACTAAAAAATAAAACGCTATTCGTGGGATTTGGATAAACAACAACATTCTGCCTACTATTTTCAATAAGTCCTGAAGTATTTCCTGATCCATTTCCTGGCAGACTGATTTGTGTACATGTTTGACAAGATATTGGTTGAGCTCCACAGCTGAGACATACAGTATACGTTCCTGAACTGGCAAATGCAATAGTGGGTGTTGTTTCCGTTTGAGATGTAACGCCATTTCCAAAATCCCAATTAAAACTACTACATTTTGTATTCAGCAGATTAAAACTAACCTCCAAGCCATTCATCGAATAACTGAAATGAGAAGTTCTTTCCACCTCGACTAATACCTCATCACTCGTTTTGTTACCACAGCCATCCTCCATGCTTAATGTATAAGTGCTTGTTTGATCTGGATGTGCCATAGTTTGCAATGCTTTTGGATTGACTAAACCCGTTTCAGGAATCCATTGGAAAGAAACCACATTCTTTCCATCACTCATTCCAATAAGCGCACTATCTCCACATTCAATGTCTTGATCGATTCCTGCATTTGCTGTGGCATTGAGTTTAATCACAGTTACTTTAACATAATCTGTATCCTTTTTACTACACACATCAGTGGCAATCAGGCGATAATTGGTCGTAACTGATGGGGAAGCAATCGGATTGGCAATAATCGGATTGCTTAATCCGCTTGAAGGATACCAATTATAAGAAGTTACTGCCAAATTTGAACTTGCATTGAGCTGAACAGATTGGTTGCAAGTTATACTTGTATCAGAGCCTGCGTCTATTTGTAAAAATTGATTTTCTAATTTAGCAATCAAAACATCAGCCACAGCCCAAACACCAGGTCCCGGAGTCGCTATCAATTCAATATCTGAAAAATAGGCTGTGCCGGAAAACTCGCCAGTAATAAAATAATCTCCATTTGGATGGGCAATTACAGCATGTCCTCTATCTTCTTCCACTCCACCAGCTTGTTTCACATAATTTAACTTTCCCTCTTTACTCATATTGAATAGCACCAAATCGCCATAGCCTGCGCTTGTTAAATAAGATGGGTGATTATGATATAGTTTATTTGTAAAATATCCTGTCACGAGAATATCATCATTTGGAGCAATTGCAATACATGAAGTTCGTCCGTTATGGGTATACACCCATTTGATACGCATATTCGAATCAAATTTGGCCACAAACTGGTTGTAATCATCAACGATAGGATTCACTGTTAAGGTATCCAGCAGGGTTTCATAATAATATCCACCTATCAAAAGCAGGTTATTCTCTGAATCGATAGCAAACTGAATAAAACCATCAGCACTGTTTCCTCCCAACTGCTTCACTTGCTTTAAATTCCCTTGTGGATCGAATTGGGCAATGTACATATCAGTGGCTCCATTGGTTGTCAGTAAATTGGATTCAATAAGCAGAGAATCATAAAAATAGCCCCCTACATAAACGACATTGTTTTTATCAACGAGCACATCATAAGCATATTCAATTTTTGGCGAGCCGTAGTATTTTTTCCACAGCAACTGCCCTGATGGATTAAATTTGGCCAGGAAAATATCTTTTAGACCGATAGCCTCTATACTATCGCCCTCAAAGGCTTTTTTTCCACTGAAATCACCACAAATAAGTAGGTTATTATCTAGGTCGATGGTGAGTGCAGAAATAGCCAGCTTATAATCCTTAAGCCATTGCAGCTGACCTGCAGCATTATATTTCACAAGATAACTTCCTGCTGCAGCAGTTGTATCTTCACCAAAAGCGGCTCTTGCTTCCATTGTTCCACAGGCATATACATTTCCTAGCTGATCAACAGCAATATCTTTTCCCTCATCATCATATCCGCTTCCACCCTGCTTCAGCCAGATGTATTTTCCATTCAAATCCAGTTTGGCAATAAACACATCTTTTTGTCCATACGAAGGATAATTTTTTCCGCCAAAAGTTCCTGAATCGTAATAATGACCAGTAACAAAAATGTGATTATTGATTGTATCTATTGCAATGGCCTGTCCGATGTCGTTTTTATCAGATGCTCCACTTGCATTGGCCCAACTAAAAGTCGGACACTGAGCATGAGCAAAATGATGGCTTGTTAAAAAGAGAAGAATTATTATATAGATTAGTTTGGCTTTCATGTTTGAATATATTGTGAAACAAAAATAAGAATACTATTTCAGGATGAGAATGTCTAGAAAAATAATTGTGTATATGAGCAACATGAGACAGATTAAAGGTTAAGAATACGATGCCTGAGATTCTTGCGCGAAAGTATTTACATACACAAGACTATCATTTTCGGGCATGCTAACCTCAAAGAAAAACCTTGCCCTGAAACCCGAAAATAAAGCAGTCAAAATATAAAATTGCTATTTTTGCTAAAGTAAATCGGTTGAATAATGAAAAAGGAAAATGCAATAAAAATTTTTGAGGACAAAAAAGTGCGTGCACTTTGGGACAAAGAACATGAAAAATGGTACATTTCAATTGTTGATGTGGTTTCCGTATTAACTGAAAGTGTAGACTCAAATGCCTATTGGAGAAAATTAAAACAACGTCTTAAACAAGAAGGAAATGAAACCGTGACGAATTGTCACGGGTTGAAAATGCTTGCACCCGATGGCAAAATGCGTATGACCGATGTGGCCGACACCGAACAATTGTTCCGCCTCATTCAATCCATTCCATCACCAAAAGCTGAACCCTTTAAACTCTGGTTGGCACAAATTGCTGCCGAAAGACTGGATGAAATGCAGGATCCTGAACTTACAATTGATAGGGCATTGAAAGAATACCTCCAACTAGGTTATTCTGAAAATTGGATAAACCAACGCCTGAAAAGCATTGAAATCCGAAAAAACTTAACCGATGAGTGGAAAAAAAGAGGATTGAAAGAAGGTGTTCAGTTTGCGACACTAACCGATATTATTACCAAAGCATGGTCCGACAAAACAACAAAAGAGTATAAAATACTCAAAGGATTGAAAAAGGAGAATCTCAGAGACAATATGACGAATACTGAACTCATTTTAAACATGCTTGCTGAAGCCTCTACAAAAGATATTTCTGCAGTGGTGGAACCAAAAGATTTTGAAGCAAGCAAAAAAGTGGCTAAGCAAGGTGGTGGCGTTGCCAAAGTGGCAAGAAAGGAATTAGAAGCACGAACTGGAAAAAAGGTGGTCTCCTCTGTTAATGCAAAATCAGCTTTGAAATTGAAAGAAAGCAAACCGATTAAAAAAAAGAAATAAACATGTAAAATGGCGGATGTGCATGAGCCAGACATACGCTCTTACAATATGAGCCAGATTAAAGGCAAAAATACCAAGCCTGAAATACTCGTGCGAAAATATCTTCATGCGAATGGCTATCGATTTCGAATACATGGCAAATACAAAGGACAAACACTAGCAGGAAAACCTGATATTGTTCTCTCAAAATACAAAACCGTGGTTTTTGTTCATGGCTGCTTCTGGCATGCACATGAGGGATGCAAATACTTTAAAATACCTGATACACGCACTGAGTGGTGGACTGAAAAACTTTATGGGAACAAAAAACGGGATGAGGAACACCATCTGCAATTAATAGAAATGGGTTGGAAAACAATTACTATTTGGACGTGCAATCTCAAAGTAAAACTACTTGACAATACCTTAATCAACTTACTTATTCAATTAGATAAGATTCAAAACTGAGGTTGTAATTTTTTACAAAATCTTCATATTGTGACTCATAGTCCGTTGACTAATAAGTCACATACTCATACCTTTATCCCCTATGGAAATTCAGCAAAAATTTGGGAAAAGACTGAAAGAGTTACGTCTTCAATCAAACCTCTCTCAAGAAGCTTTAGCGTTAAAAGCAGAGATTGACCGAACCTATATGACTAGTGTTGAAAATGGGAAAAGGAATATTTCTATTAAGAATATTTATAAAATCCTTACAGCACTTGATATTTCATTTTTTGATTTTTTTAATTCAAAAGATTTTAACTAAAATTTAAAAAAACAGGCATAGCCAATTATTAATATGATTAATGAGGATTAAGGAAAAAATATTATTTGAAGAAATATTAGGAAAATCATATAGAGTCAGATTATTTGAGAATGATAATCACAGCACAGCAGCATTCACACATTACCTGCATAATAGCAAATCCAAGAATTCTAAATATTTCAAAGAAGAAGCAATTGAATACATTAAATCTGTATTAGAAAATACATATAACGATGAAAAGATTGAAAATAAAAAAGCCGAAGAAGCACTACAACAATACTTATTCGACTTTGAAAGTGATTCGATTTTTCCACCACAAATAAAACCAAAGTTTACATTTATTGATCTTTTTGCAGGAATCGGTGGTTTTAGACTCGCTTTGCAGAATATTGGAGGAAAATGTGTCTTTACAAGCGAATGGGATGAACAAGCAAAAAAAACATACTTTACAAATTTTGGAGAAGTCCCATTTGGTGATATTACTTTAGAGTCTACCAAACAATTTATTCCTGATAATTTCGATGTTTTATGTGCAGGTTTTCCGTGCCAGGCATTCTCTATTGCTGGAAAGAGAGGAGGATTTGAAGATACAAGAGGAACATTATTTTTTGATGTTGCTGAAATAATCAAACGAAAAAAACCCAAAGCGATTTTTCTTGAAAACGTAAAAGGTCTAAGAAATCATAATGGAGGCAGAACACTTGAAACCATTCTGAATGTATTACGCAACGACCTTGACTACTTTGTTCCTGAGCCACAAATAATAAATGCAAAAAATTATGGTATTCCGCAGAATAGAGAACGAATTTTTATTGTGGGATTTAGAAATGATATCGATGTTACAGAATTTAATTATCCCAAATCAACCAATAAAGCTATAACATTTGAAAATATTAAAGAGGAGAATAATTTTAGTTTATGCATTCCCCTAATAGGTCAGGCTTTCAGTTCCAATCTTTTTGCTTCTTCCACTAAAAAAAGATTTCTATTACAAACGCAAAAAGCAGCATAGGTATGACAATGAATATTCAACAAATGACTAGAGATGATTTTATGACTTTTTTTAGAGATGATGAAAAGTTAAATTTAATTACTCCAGATGATAGGGTAGAGATTTTCTCTCAAATTCTATTAGGAAATTCTGATTTTTCTAAGAAATTACTTGATAGGATATTGTGCGATTATGGAGTAGATTTTCTTGAAATAATTGAACCACACAATGACAAAAAAAAATAATTGGACAAGAGAAGAAACAATAATTGCGTTTAATGTTTACTGCAAAATTCCGTTTAAAAGCAGCAGCAAAAATAATCCCACGATAATAAAATATGCAAATATTATTGGACGGACGCCATCTGCATTGAATATGAAAGTTGGTAATTTCGGAAGGCTTGATCCCGAACTTAGAAAACAAGGAATTGTCGGATTAGCCCACGGAAGCAAGTTGGATGAGGAAGTGTGGGATGAATTTGAAGGCAATTGGGATAAATTAGCTTTTGAGAGCGAACTATTAATCTCTAAATATTCAAATAAGCCAATTGAAGAAACTATTGGAATTAAAAGAGAAGATCTTGAAATCCCACTTGGATTAGACAGAGAAGCTATTGTAAAGCAAAGGGTTAATCAAAATTTTTTCCGTTCCACTATTCTGTCCTCCTATAATTTGAAGTGTTGTATCACAGGTCTTTCAATAACTGATTTCCTAGTAGCTAGTCATATTGTGCCTTGGGCGCAGGATAATAAGAACAGACTAAATCCTCATAATGGACTTTGTCTAAATTCGATCCATGATAAAGCTTTTGATAAAGGATTCATAACTATTACTTCAGATTACAAAATAAAAGTTTCAAAAGCTTTCGATGAATTTAAAAAAGATAATTCAGTTTTGGACTTTTTCTTGAAATATGAAAATCAACCCATTATTCTTCCTGATAAATTTCTTCCTTCAAAAGATTTTCTAGAATATCACTATAAAAATATTTTCAAAAGTTAAATTCTTTAATAGTATTGTAAAGTGCGGCCCGAAGGGTCACACTCTAATAAAGGCGAATGGAGTAAAATATATACACTTCTGAAATTTATTGCAGACAAAAAACTATTTGCAGTTGATAGTGAATTAAATAAAATTGAGGACATAATTTTCCCAATTATCAGAATTTTACGAGATGAGTCAAGGGGAGAACCTATGAATATACATATGATGATGACTTAGTTGTCATTAGGGACAATAGAGAAGAATTCAAAATTCCGATTATACAATTTCAAAAGCAGGCTATTACATTATTAACGGAATTGAAGAATGCTTCAGGCTCATCTTTTTCGATTCCGGAAATTGAAAAATTTATCAATTCTTTTAGTTGTATCTCCCTTAAGGCTAAATCATCTATTAAAAGCGATATTCGAATCGTTATTCATGATCAAAGAACAGGAACAAATCCAGAATTAGGTTTTAGTATCAAATCACAACTTGGTGAAGCTTCTACTCTCTTAAATGCAGGAAAAACAACGAATTTCATATTCAAAATTGATGGTGCAAATTTCAGTAATGATGAAATTGATCAAATCAACTCAATTAATGGTCGAAGTAAAATTAAAGATCGAATTGAGAAAATTATTGAGAAAACAGGTTCGTTTAAATTTATAAAAACAGAAAGTTCTATTTTTGGAAACAACTTAACTTTAATTGATAGTGCTTTACCACAAATAATTTCATGTATTATTTATAAATTCTTTACTTCTAAATATTCTAAATTACATGATTTGGCAACAGATATCGCTGCTTCAAATCCTATTGGCTTTGATTTAGAAACAAAACATCCATTTTATTTCTATAAACTAAAAAGATTTTTGTCAGACGTTGCATTAGGTATGATACCTTCTAAAGTTTGGCAGGGAGAACTTGATACTACTGGAGGATATTTGGTTGTTAAAGAAAATGGAGAAATTTTATGTTACCATATTTATAATCGAAATGAGTTTGAGGATTATCTTATTAAAAACACAAAACTTGAGACAGGCAGTAGCACTCGACATGATTTTGGTAAAATATATAATGAAGCTCAACAATTATATTTCAAACTAAATTTACAGATTCGTTTTTTAAAATAGCACAACCTTAATATTCTTACATCAATAAATATGGTTCTTTCAACCTAACAGGTCGAAAAAGACCTGTTAGGTTTGCCAAGCAGCGAGTGCATAAAATCCTAATTCTGCTAATCGTATTCACCTATTTTTTTTATTTTTGAATAAAAACACAAATGAACAGAATTACATTCACTTTCCTGATTTCCTTATTTGTATTAGTTGCCTGTAAAAACAACCCTGCTCCTTCACCTCCACTTCAGTCACAACATAACACAAGTGAAATTGTAGCAGACACAACAGTTCGAGTCGATTCCATCAAAGCAGTGATGAAAGTGGAGTCCTATACCATCCATTTTGCAACCGATTCAAGAGTAAACAATAAACCTCATGAATTTAAAAGCAAAATAATGTTTAGCGGGGAAAGCATAAAAGACAGTTCAACTCATACATTAACAAAAGTGGAATTATGGTATGTGGATAATGGAAATGATACTATAATATTTGATAGAAAAACAGGCGAATTGAAGGCATGGTTTCCAAAAAATGAAATGCAGCTGATGATACAATTACTGGAATCGGATTATGATTTCAGGATCAGCTATAGTATGGATACCAAGGGTTTGGAGCATATTCTTGCATCAACTTATTTGAAAGAGCAATAAAACCCGTGTTTTTATCCCTGACAGGGTTTGAAACCCTGTCAGGGATGATATCATAGTACATCAATACAAAGAATGCTGAACTGATCTTGCGACATGGAACATGTAGCTTGCAACATGTAAATCAGCCCACCATTTTCTTTATTTTCCTCACCAAACCCGATCCTAGCATGTCGTCTGCTTTTTGGATAATTTCTTTGATTTTCAGCAGGATATCATCCTTGCCAGCCCAATGTTCCTGAACAATGGTTGGCTCAGTATTTCCAATAATTTTATTGAGTGCAAAAGCAGCTATGGCCAAATCATCAATTAATCCAATCGGGCCTAAAAAAAGTTCTGGGATTAAATCAACAGGAGATATAAAGTAAGCTATAGCAACTCCCAAAATAGCTTTTTCTTTAACCCCCACTCGCCTGTCGAGTGACAACTTAACCAACAAATGGAATAGATCAGGTGCCAATAATAGATATTCCGTCCATTGATAGTTTTTCGCTTTTTCCGTATTCAAAAATTCACTGATAGTTGTGCGAAGCGATTGATAGAAGTCCTGGTGTTTTTGATCCATGATGTTGCTTTAAGATGCAAAGATAGGAAGGAAAACTAGTTGTTGCTGGTTAATGTAGCTGGTTGCTCGTTACTCAATGCTCGTTGCTTGTAGCTCTTGACAAGAAGCGAGTGACGAGAAACTAGAGAGCGAGGAACGTGCATGGTCACCAGATATCATCTCCTCATGTTCTTCAACAATAGACTGTTTACTACTCCATTTCACTTTTGCTTTTCATAATATTCTGCTACATTTGCACGACTTGAAAATCATATTCAATCATTTTAGATTTAAGGTAACTAATCAGGGATATATGTAGCAAGGCAATTTAAGCCCTCAAGAACATTGTTTCTAGACTTGATGATTGTATCAATAATTGACCTGTTTATTGCGAAAGTCTGAGCACCATTTGTCGATTTAAAAAAACCTGATA
>JABINZ010000278.1 GCA_018698135.1 Bacteroidota bacterium | reverse complement strand
TTAATAAAGTATATTCTTTCATGAAATGTTCCCTAACAAGTCAAAGCTTGAAAAAAACAAAAACTGGTTCAAGATTTTTCCACACAAGTCCTAGCATGTAAAAAACAAAAACTGGTTCAAGATTCTTCTTGGACCTTTTTGTTTTTTTTTAAACAAGATAGAAGGCTTGTAAAATAGTTCCTAATTGCACAAGCGGACACTTTCGCAATTTTAAGGGGTCAGATTTGACAACTTTTTGAAAGTTGTCAAATCTTGAATTTTTAAGTGACTCAGTATGGAGTGAAAGGCAACATGTTCATTCAACATATCAATATTTATTTTGCAATTCGTACCTTTGATATGAAGAAACCATAGAACCATTAAAGCTACAAATCATGGCCAAATCCTACTTTCTGCTTCTTTTCATCATCGTTTTTTTAAATCTTTCAGCCCAGGAAAATGGCGGTCCTTACACTCCCGATAACAATACCGTATTACTCATGCATTTTGAGAATAATGCAAACAATTCTGCAAGTGTGGGGAATAATGGAATAATTCATGGAAGTGGTATCTCCTACGAAACATCTTTGAGCAATCATGGAAAATGTATTCGTATTGATAATTCAACCTCTTCAAAACAGTCTTGGATAGAGGTTCCATTTTATAATGACTTGAATTTCAGTACGGGCTTTGCCATTGAATGTTGGTTTAAAATAAACTCCTGGGGGCAAAATCACACCGAATACCCTATCATTCTAAGGAAGGGTGATAATTGGCCAGCCGATTATGAAATCACTTTTTCGTCAGCTTCAAACTCCATGCAGGCAAATGCAAATTGTGTTGATGATGCTCATCCCAGAGGTACTGATGCAGGAAGCGTTCAAAACACACTGGAAGCAGGTAAATGGTATCACATGGCTATTTACTTTGAAATTCAACAAAAACATTTATACTTACTAATCAGAGACGAGAATTATCGGGAAATATTTGCCAGTAGAGGTTATGTTCCAACAGCACTTTTCAACAGTAATGAGAAACTATATATTGGCTTTGGAAACAATAGTAATACTTATTTCGATGGCTGGATAGATGAACTGCGAATCAGTAAAACCTATAGGAAATATAGAGATGATGTAGTTTCTGCCATTAATTATGCTGAGCTAAAAGATGAAGTACAACCTCTCCTCAGAGATAAATGGAAAGTATATATGGATCCGCTAAGGAAATTTTTCCCCATTGATCAATCGACTGGCATCATACACAAAGGCAATAGCTGTGGTATGACCATGATGACCCGATTGGTTCATTTTTGGGAACATCCACGATTCCCCAGTGGTCAGCTTGACTTCTGGACGGATTCTGTACACTGGAATGTGAACTACGATAGCTCAGATTACTTATATGATTTAATGCCCAATACATTTTCAGCAAATCCCTCAATAGAGGAATATGGTCCTTCCTCTCACTTATCAGTTGAAGTGGGCACATCATCAAAATATTATCACGATGGTATGTCTGGAATGCCTAAGGCTTTAAAAGATTATTTTCATTATTCCGATTCGGCACGAATGATTTTCAGGGATGAATATAGCAAACACGAATGGATTGACATATTCAAAAATGAAATAAGCCATGGTCGACCCATTATGATAGGCGGACTCGAGGAACGCTATTGGAATGGAGGTGCAGGACACTTTTATGTTTGTGATGGTTATGATAAAAATGATTTGTTCCACACAGATATTTCCATGGGAGATGATGAATTCTGGATTGATATTGACTCATTTCCTTATGGCATGAATCAGGACGTAATCATATACATATTTCCTGAGTGGGAAGGGAAAGAACTCACACTCACTTACCCTCAGGGAGGCGAATATCTGGAGAAAAAAGATGAACTAATTATACAATGGACGAGTAGTTCAATTACCAACCTACTGTTGGAGTTTTCATCCGATTCGGGAAGAACCTGGAACAAAATTGCCGAAAACATCCATGCTTCAAGTGGGAGTTACAGTTGGACAATTCCTGACCATGCATCAGAAAACTATAAAGTACGGCTAAGTGATATGCTTAATCCAAATGTTTACAGGCGATCTAAAGTATTTCAGGTCTATAATCAAAAAACAATCAGCTTTAATTATCCAAAATCAAACACCTATTTTGAATCGGCAACAGAACAACCCATTTATTGGCAATCTGAGGGCATACAAGCTTTCAAATTGGAGTATTATTGTCATTCAAGTGGATGGGAAACTATTGCCGATTCCGTTTTGGCTAACAAGGGTTTATTTGTGTTTGACTGTCCCGAAATTCAGGCAGATGAAGTTTATCTTAAAGCCACTGACATCAGTGATCATAGTGCTGTATTTTATTCCGATACTTTTCGTTTTATGCCAGCATCATTGGTTGGGGGTGTGTACAAGAAAAACAACAAGAATATTTTAGATCTACATTTTGAAGAAAACATTTCAAATGCAGCTGAAACAACTTGTTTGCCGTATGAAAATCAAAACTACGGTAGCTATGCCGAAAACTATGATTTACACTTAGGGAAGGCTTTTAGAATTGATAACTCAGTAAATTCAGATTTTCATTGTATACGGATTCCACATACAACCGAACTTAATTTGGGAAGTAATTGGACCGTTGAAAGCTGGGTGAAAATAAATAGTCTGGGTACTAAAAAACTGGAGTATCCTATTCTCATCGACAAAGGACAATCTTTCGGTATTTGGCTTGATGGAAAAGGAAATGGCTTTGGTGCTCAGGTCAAATTTTCCAATAATGAAGAGATCAGTTTTTTTCAAAACAAGCAACTGCAACTAAATAAATGGTATCATGTTGCCATGGTAAGCGATTCCAGTTCAGGAAAAATCAAGTTTTATGTCCACAACGATCATCGCAAATTAATGTTTGAAGATTTCAGAGCTTTTCCTGCTGGTAGTTCAGGATTAATCAATCATTCGAATCATGATGTTTTTATTGGAGGAGTTGATGGAGGAAGCAATATTCAATTCGATGGGTGGTTTGATGAACTAAGAATTGGAAATTATGCCGTTGACTTTTCAGAATTGGTATCAAAAACACGAACAGCGGTAATTAACAATGACCTGAGAATTTATCCCAACCCAGTTGATATGAATTCAAGGGTTCATTTCAAGATAAATACAACGAGTCCTGTCCATTTGAGTATATATAATATGAATGGGCAGCTTATTTCAACTGTTATTAAAGAAAGTTTGGTTCAAGGCACTTATTATATTTCAGCAGCGTCCCTTGCAGGAGACACTGCTGAGACAAAAATTAAAATCTCCGTTGTTCGTAGCTTGAAGCTACGAACAGCCTAGAAATAAAACTCATGAAAGTAACATTGAAACAGATTTTAAGAATGAAAAATAATAGCTCATTAATTACCATAGTTGTTTTAAGTTGTTTTATTCTCCCTACTTGTTCATGTTCAGTGAATTCTAAAAGACCATATATAAGTCCAAAATACGAGAGTGTCTATATCTGGAAACTTGATAGCTGTGGTTGTTATCAACTAAGGGATGAGAACTTACTTGACAGAATCGATGAAGACTTTTCATTAAATGGAAAAAGTAAAAGCTATATTATAAAGCTTCTGGGAAAACCGAATTATAAACAGCCTAAAGGTTCAGACAAGGGTTCAACTATTATATATTACTTCTATTCTAAATGTAACTATGGTAAATATGCAGGAGAGCATTGGGGAGAGGTTATTATGGCTTTCGATGAAGAAGATAAATTAATACAAAGAGCTGCAATGTATCAATAAAATCCATTGTTCGTAGCTTGAAGCTACGAACAGCCCGTTAGGTCTGAACCCACTCTGGCTCAAGTTTGTAACTTGGGCCAAACGAATGAGTATGAAAGCTCAATAATGGAGCATGTAACCATCAGTTTCCCTTGCAAGAGACACTGCTAAGACAAAACGAATTTGAAGTAAACACATTAAAAACAAATAAATGACTCAAATGGCGCAAGCGTCCGCTTGTGACATAACTACACCATGTTGTTTGTAGCTTGAAGCTACGAACAGCTCAGGGCGGAGATATTTTTGGAAAAGCTGCGAATGACTTTTTTGGCAGTTCTGTATCGATAAGTTCAGATGGTTTAACTGTGGCAACTGGTGCAATTGGTCAATATGGAACTGGAATGACAGGCTACGCAAATGTATTTAAGTTTATCTCAGGTAATTGGGTTAAACAAGGAGGCGATTTAAAAGGTGAGGCAATAGAAGATCAATGCGGATGGTCAGTATCTTTGAGTTCTGATGGATCAAAAGTAGCGATTGGTGCACAACGAAATGATGCAAGTGGAATTAATGCTGGGCATGCAAGGGTATTTTACAGCTGCTATCATACAAGTTCAAATATAAAAGTAGCCCGATGCTTTAAGTATAAAGCCCCTAGTGGTGATGAAATCTATACTGTAAGCGGTATTTATGAGGATATAATCTCAAACTATGCTGGCTGTGATAGTGTAATAACCATCAATTTGACTATAAATACAGTTGATGTAAAAGTCACTAGGAATACCCCTATTTTGACTGCAAATACATCGGGAGCAAAATACCAGTGGTTAGATTGTGATAATGGTTTCAGCATCCTTCAAGGGGATACAAACAAATCCTTTACGGCAACTACAAACGGAAATTATGCAGTAGAAATTATACAAAAAGGATGCATCGACACCTCATTTTGCTATGACATAACAGGAATCGGACTGAAAGAAATTGAGCTAAGTAATTTCGTGTTACACCCAAACCCAACCTCTGGAATAGTAAACATAAAGTCTTTAAATAATTATAAAGAATTAACTGTCCAGGTATTAAATGAGCTTGGTGAAATTGTCATTGATAAAACATTCAACAATAATGATGAAATTGTTCTTAAAATCAATGGTCCACAAGGTATCTATTTTGTCAATTTGATCTATATCAATACAATTGAGAGGGTTAAGGTGATAAAGTATTAACCTGAGTTCAGGATAATAAACAAAAACTGGTTCAAGATTAAGCGGAAGCGGTTCTTGGACCTTTTTGTTTGGTTGTTAATATCAAAAAAAGCAAATCGATATCTCCCATTGAGTTATTCGTAGAGTACTCAGATGAACCTTGGGGAGTGTCTTAAAAAGATACCCCAATATTTATACTACCATAACGGTGAATTAATTCTGTGATAAAATTATTGGAATTAAATTTAACCATATAACGCAAACTGCATCTTTTATAATAGAGATTTACTCCTGTTCTCAATTGATATTGACGTGACATAAATTCGTCCTTAGATAAGGCATTAGGATCATCATTAAACAATCCCCCTTCGAGTGTTGCATCATAAAAAACACCTTGCAGGTTAGCTTCAAAAACCCACTCCCATATAAAATGATTTTTTGTTTCGGAAGGCATTGTCGCATCAACTAAAAACCTTGATTTATTACCAAATCTGGTCATTACCCCAATATGCAGTCTATTTGTTAATGTTCCAATTCGTGCAGATGCAAAAGGGGTAAAGTGTTCAGCAGTCCAATCGTTAAAAAAACCCTTTTCAATTCTAAATTGATAGTCGAGTAAAAAAGTATTTTCCAATTGATTATCCCAGCCTATTGGAATAGGTGAGCCTACAACTTCATGAATAAATGTTTGAAATTCTTTGCCTCTCGCTACTTCACCCATCCATCCAATGCCAATTTCATTTGAAAGTCTTAATTTCTTTTCCAAATTTATCAATACTGAAAAATTAGAAGCAAGCAAATAAGCGGAATAAGGACGATCATTTTCGATGGAATTGGGCTCCACTATGGAATAAGGTGTAAATATTCGCTGTTGTATTCCAAAGCCACTAAAGCTGCGACTTTCACTACTCTTCGAATTTAAAATAAGTTGAGCAGGTGTTTTCTTCAAGGCTTTATGCGTGTAAGAAAATGCTATTCCTCCTGTATAATAATTATCACTCTGAAATAATAAATCATTTTCAACTTCAAGAACTAAGCGGCTTTTTTCCTGGGCTAAATCAATTGCAGTTTCTGTTCGCTGCGCATAAACAAACTGACTAATTTGTATTAAAAATATAATTATGATAAAGTTCTTAACCACCATTGCTATCTAAAGACTACAAAACTATCAATAAATGTCTTAGCAGAGTCTCTCGCAGAGGACTCTGATGCATTATTAGCCAAATACATCTTCATAATGCGTTACAGGATATATTCCAAACTCACCAAATTCATAATACTTTGCTGAAGAATGTTCATATTCCGTACAGACCTCAACTAAATTCCATTTCCCTGAAACAGGATTATGATGTATATAATCTAATTTCTGAAATAGAAACTTTTCTGAAAATATAGGTTTTGCATCAAATGAAGGTTGAAACACATTATGCCGTTTACCTATTTTCTTTTCATTCGGATCAACAGATTCTTCCAGATCTTTTAGCAATTTCAATTTCCCAATATTCTGTAATCGTTTAACTATCTCATAAGCCATAAAACGCTTTCCATTTGCGACTAATTTGCTAATATTCTCTTTAGAAGGCACAAATACTATAAAATGACAGTGATTTGGCATGATAACATATGCAATGATTTTACATTCTCTTTCTACCAGTATATCAAACCACTTATAAATCTCACTGTAGAAATTCGTTATCTCAAACAGAGGTATCCAATTGAAACAAGTGAAAGTGCAGAAGAACAAAGAATCATCCGAGTCCTGAGAAGTTTTAATAGTCATATTCAAAAATAGAAAAATAACTTAGAATAGTTTGTATTTGATGCATCAGAGTCCTCTCCGAGAGACTCTGATGGAACCCAAAAACTCACTCAATAAGGTTATTAAATTAGGATAGATTTATTCAGCCAATAATCGAATACACTCGCTCAGGTAAGCATCCCGATTAATCGGAACTACTCCTACTTGTTCGCAAACAAGCCCACCTGCAATATTTGTCAGCATTGCTAAAAGGCTATTTCCAATTCCGCTGGCAATTGCTAAGGCAGCAATGGCTCCAACAGTATCGCCAGCACCAGAAACATCATAAATACTGCGTTTGTGCGAAGGAACGATCATGTCTTTCTTACGATCATTGATATAAACTCCTGCTTCAGATAAAGTGATGAAGGCAATCTTAATATTTGTGCGATCGAAAAGCTGTTGAGCAGCTTCTCTTAAGTCTTCTATTTGTATGGGTTTTGGGATAGTTAGCCCTAAACCTTCACGTAATTCTTTTAAATTGGGCTTAAAGAGTGTTGCATTTTTATAATCGAAAAAATTATTTTTCTTGGGATCAACAATAACAGGAATATTCCTCTTATTCGCTTCAGTAATAATTCGTTCAATTAAAGGAGCACTTAATAGACCTTTATCATAATCCTCAAAAACCAATGCATCGGCATTATTCATGGCCTTTACAGCATTTTCATAAATTTCATCCGATTCTTTCTGGCTGATAATAGCGGTAATCTCATTGTCAACTCGCATGAGTTGTTGTTGCTCGTTGGCAATTATTCTTGATTTAACTGTTGTTGGCCTGTTGGCTGATTGAGCAATATATTTTTTCTCAATATCTCTTTTGTCAAGCAAACCAAGTAACGTATTTCCATCAAAGTCATTACCAACCAAAGATACTAATATAGGCTCTGCACCCATTTCTTTTATATTGAGGGCTACATTTGCTGCTCCTCCAAGGCGGTATTCACGTTTATTTACTAATACAACAGGAACAGGTGCTTCTGGTGATATTCGGTTTACATTTCCCCACCAATAAGCATCAACCATCACATCTCCGATAACCAGAATCTTCTTTTTCTGAAAATCAGTGAAAATTTTATTTATTTCCTGAACACTTAATTTCAAATTTCTATTTTAATTTTTTTAAGCTTGATTCAATCCGTCCGATGGCTTTACGCAAGTTATCTTCGGAGGTAGCAAAAGAAATACGTACACACTCTGGGACACCAAATGCACTTCCTGTAACAACCGATACATTGCCATCTTCTAATAAAAACATAGCTAAATCGCTACTATCCTCAATTGTATAGTTTCCATAGCTTTTTCCAAAGAAACTGGTAATATCAATAAGTGAATAAAATGCACCATCAGGCACATTTGTTTTAACACCACTAATTTTACTTAACATGCTTACAACAATTTCTCTACGCTTCTTAAACTCATCCCTCATTTTGTAGGTAGATGATAAACTACTTGACAAAGCTTCAAGTGCAGCCATTTGTGAAATAGTGCATGGGCCAGAAGTTAGTTGGCCTTGTAATTTATTACATGCTGTTGCTAACCACAATGGAGCAACCATATAGCCTATTCGCCAACCTGTCATGGCAAATCCTTTGGATACGCCATTGACAATTACCACTCTATCTCTTAAGTCTTTAATCATAGCAAAAGAACAAGGACCACCAACATAATTAATATGGTCATAAATTTCGTCAGCTACGATAATAATATTGGGGTACTTTCTAAAAACCTTAGCCAACTCTTCCAATTCGCCCAAACAATAAACACCACCACTAGGGTTGGAAGGAGAGCTGAATAAAAACATCCTTGTTTTATCCGTTATTGCTTCTTCTAATTGTTGAGGGGTAATTTTATAATTTGTATCAATCCCCGCTTTAATAACAACCATATCGGCTCCGGATAGCTTAATCATCTCAGGATATGAAACCCAATATGGAGAAGGAACGATTACTTCATCTCCAACATCTAATAAGCTTAAGATAGCATTACTCAGCGATTGCTTTGCTCCTGAACTCACAATCACCTGATTAAAATCATAATCACACATGAAATCTGTATTGTATTTCTTGGCAATTACCTGACGTAGTTCAGAAAATCCAGCAACTGGAGGATAATGTGTAATATTATCATTTATAGCCTTTATGGCTGCTTCCTTGATATGATCTGGCGTATCAAAATCTGGTTCTCCTATACTCAGGTTTATGATATCTTTTCCATCAGCAATTAATTGGCGAGCCAGTTTGGCCATCTTCAAGGTTTCAGATTCCTGTAATTTCTCTACTCTGTTTGATAGTTTGGTGTTCATTCTTATTCTTTTAAAAGTTGCGAATATAGCAATTTCAGCCTAATATCATCATAAATATTTCATTCATGAATATTACTCACATGTTAAATAAAATGAAAATAAAATTCAAAACTGCTTGTTTAATTGCTATCACTTTATAATTTTGGTTGGTTGCATTTATAATGAAATGTGAGAATTAAAGGTATTACTTCATCATTTTTAGCAAAACAAATCAAACGTTTTTGCATTATTTGCTGGTTATCAACCCTTTAGTTAGCTGCATATTTTTTTATTGACAAATAAACATTAAATGAGTTGGAAAAGAAGAGAATAGTTAAGGATTATGAGAAACTGCCCGAAAGTGTTATTGATCATGTTAAATTAGCATACCCACAAGGTTTTGTTGATCATTTAATAAGTTTTAGTAATAAAGAAGGGAAACAGGTTTCTGCCTTACCATTTGAAACGGAAGAAATATATTATTTAATCCGAATGACTGTCAGTGAAGCTGAGCAAATTATTGAAGATGACGATGATTACGATGATGATGGAAATTTGAGTGATGATTTTTCCTCTGATGATATAGATATCCCTGAGGATATGAAACCAGAAAAAGACGAAGAAGTAGAAGATTCGGGGTATAAGAATGATGAAGAGGACGATTAATCCACTCCTGATCTAGTAATAAACCGTTTATTTTCCTGTTGTTTGCTATGCTCAGTATTTCTGAGATTCAATAATATTTAAACTACTTTTGTATTCCTACAAATGAGAATCTATAAGATCATATGAAGTTTTTCAGATATTTCGGACAATATCTTTTCATACTAAGGGATGCTGCCAGCAAGCCTGATAGCCACCGCGTTTTTTTGAAACGCATTTTCCAGGAAATGAACATAATTGGAGTTCAATCTCTTGGGATAGTTGTGGTTATATCGCTTTTTATGGGCATGGTTCTAACGCTTGAAATTGCTTATCAATTAGTTGCAGCCTGGGTTGCAGATACCGTTATTGGAGAAATTATTAGTGAAACCACCATGTTGGAATTAGCACCAACAATTACAGGTTTGGTGTTAGCAGGACGAGTTGGGTCTAACATTGCGGCTGAAATTGGCAACATGAAAATTACAGAGCAAATTGATGCTTTGAACGTGATGAGTGTGAATGCACCTTCCTATTTGATAGCACCTAAGATTATTGCATCTGTTATTGTTATCCCACTTTTAATAATCATCGCAATTGCATTAAGCCATGTAGGAGGCATGTTTATAGGTCATGTTACTGGTATATGCTCAATATCCGATTTTGCAGCCGGAGCCCAACATACATTTAAACCTTTCTCACTTATTTTCGCTATTATTAAAGCATTTTCATTTGCTTTTATTATCAGCTCTGTTTCTTCATACCATGGCTATAAAGTTACTGGAGGTGCATTAGAAGTAGGCAAGGCAAGTACAAAAGCAGTTGTTCATAGCTCTATTTTAATTTTGGTTTTTGATTATTTATTAGCTCAACTATTACTTTAATAATATGCTGGAAGTAAACCGGATATATAAAATATTTGATGGCAAGGATGTGCTGACTGATGTCTCAACAAGTTATGAGAAAGGCATTATCAACATGATTATTGGTAGCAGTGGAAGTGGTAAAACAGTTTTGTTAAAATGCATAGTTGGTTTATTGCATCCTGACAAGGGTAGTATATTATATGATGGTCGGAATTTTACAGAAATGAACTATCGCGAACAAAAGAAAGTTCGTCTGGAAATTGGCATGTTATTTCAGGGATCTGCTCTGTTCAATTCAATGACCGTAGCCGAGAACATTTCGTTTCCACTTAAAATGTTCACACAAAAGTCGCCAAAAGAAATTTCTAAACGAGTTGAATTTTGTTTGGAAAGAGTCAATTTAGATATAAAAGTGGGGAAATTGTATCCATCTGAAATTAGTGGCGGAATGCAAAAGAGAGTAGGAATTGCCCGTGCCATTGTGAACGAACCTAAATACTTGTTTTACGATGAACCTAACTCTGGCTTGGATCCTAAAACATCTCGGGTAATTGATCAACTTATTAAGGATATCACCAACGAATTTCAAACAACTACCATTGTTAATTCACACGACATGACTTCCGTTTTTGAAATAGCCGATAAGGTTGTTTTTATACACGATGGGCAAAATTGGTGGGAAGGAAATCCAGCACAAATTGATGCTTCAAAAAATGCAGAATTACTCCAAATGATGGATGCTTCTGGAAGAGAAGTGTAGAGAAATGCCTCAGCAAGTTTCAATTCCTGTATTATAAGATCTTTAAAGATTGCTGCCCTGAACGGAGTCGTAGGGCAAAAAAAATAGCCGCAGTTTAACAACTACGACCATATTATCTAACTTTAGCCACTCCTAATTTTTTGCACTTTAAGTACTTCTTCCATGCTACCAGCCTCCACCAGCGCCTCCGCCTCCGAAGCCTCCACCTCCAAAGCCACCAAAACCACCGCCACCAGATGAAAAGCCACCATAACCTGAACCACTGCCCCTGCTGCTGCTCATAAGCATCATGGCTGTCCAGAATGTAACATTATTAACCCTGGAATAACTCCTTGCTTTACCTATTCCAGAGAAAAAGGTAATGGCAATCATAAACAGGATAATAAATATGGCAGAACCTATTCCAGGTTTTGTTTCTTCCAGATAAACCTCGGCATTATATTCTTGTACTGCAAGCTTCATTAAAACAGTTGTACCTAAATCAAGACCTTGATAATAACTTCCCTGCTTAAAAGATGGAATAAATTCATGTTCCACAATACGTTTGGTTACCGCATCAGGAATAATTCCTTCAAGACCATAACCCACTGCAATAAACATTCTACTTTGACCTTCAGCTCCTGGCTTTATTAGGATAACCAAACCATTGTCCTGATCTTTTTGACCAACGCCCCACTTTTCACCTAAGCGAAAAGCATAATCAGAAACATCGTAACCACCCAGATCTTTAAGAACAACAATGACAATCTGGTTTGAAGTTTCACGCGCAAATTGTTGTAGTTTCTGCTCCAGATTAGCTACCTCTGACTGACTAAGCCAACCCATATAATCGTTTACTAAACGTGGAGGGTTAGGCCTGTTTGGAATATCTTGCGCTTGAACAAAAAGACCACTTATAATAAGAAAAAAGCTAATTATTAAATTCTTCATATCGATTTACTCTTTCCCAAATGAAATATCATCTGAGAGTTCATTAATGTCTTCTCCTTCTTTGTATGGAAAATATTTCTTCAGTTGTTCCCCTGATTTTAGAATACCGGATTCTAAGCCCTGCGTGAACTTACTTTCTTTGAAATTTGATTTCATTTCGTCCCTGATTTCATCCCAAAATCCTTCTGGGACTTCCTTATTGATTCCAGCATCTCCAAGAATAGCAAATTTGCGATCTTTAACGGCCAGATAGAATAAAATACCATTTCGCAGTTGGGTTTTGTGCATTTTGAGCTGAGCAAACAAATTACTGGCTCTATCCAATACGTCTCCTCGGCAATGGTTATCAATATGGACCCTGATTTCACCTGAAGTTTGCCTTTCAGCGTCTTCAATAGCTGACTTTATCGTCCTTTTTTCTTCATCAGAAAAAAAATTATAAATGGATTCGCTCATATTTAAAATTCAACAGTTGGAACTACATCTGCACCTTTATCAGCTTCAAAAAGCTCACGTTTTACAAAATCGTCATCTTCATTTTCAAACCAGCGCAAGGCCATCTTTCTGAACTTTCCACGGATATGACGGTTAAATTTCTGAACAGCTTCATTATAATTTCTACGCGAAACAGCAATACGGTTTTCAGTCCCTTCCAATTGTGCCTGAAGATCTCTAAAACCTTCAGTAGAACGAATTTGCGGGTAAGCTTCAAATGCCAAGTTAATAGCAGAATTGATTTCCCTTCCCATGAGCTCCATTTCGCCCGGTGTTTTAGCAGACCTGATTCCAGCTCTGGCATTGGTTACCTTAGTGAGTATTTCTTTTTCGTTTTCTGCGGCACCTTTCACCGTAGCTACTAAATTTGGAATAAGATCAGCCCTTCTCTGATAAGTAGTTTGTACATCTCCCCATTTTGCATCAACTTGCTCTTGAAAATTGATTGCTTTGTTATAAACGTTATTGGAATAGCCAACTATTATTATAACAAGGAGTACAATTACGCCAATTACAATCCAAACAGTATAATTTTTTTTCATGTTCTTTTTTTTAGATTTTTATAATTCCAATATCAACAAAATCCCTGCCTTTTGCAAAAAGAGCAAATATTGTCAGAAACAACATAATTTTTTATTCTAACACCTTTTAATGCTGTCATGCTGTCGTTAATGAAGCATTAAATAAAGTAGAAAAATGCACCTTCAATTTCTCTTTTACTTCGTTTAAATCAACCGAATAGCCTAACTCCTTCGACAATGAGGTAACAGCATTGTCCTTTATTCCACATGGCACTATGGTATTGAAATAGCTCAGGTCGGTTTGAATATTAAAGGCAAAACCATGCATACTAATCCATCTGCTAACCTTAACTCCTATCGCGCAAATTTTTCGAGCAAATTTAAGATTGCTGTAGTCCAGCCATACGCCCGTCATCCCATTAATTCTACCTGCATCAATATCATAATCTCTTAAAGTATAAATAATCATTTCTTCAAGCAAATTGACATATTCTTTAACTGTTAGTCCAAAACGGTTGAGGTCTAGAATAGGATATCCAACAATTTGCCCCGGACCATGATAGGTGATATCTCCTCCTCTGCTTGCATGAAAAAACTCAACACCTTTGTGTTTGAGTTCATCATTATTCAATAGAAGATTCTCAATAGCACCACTCTTCCCTAAAGTAATTACATGTTTATGCTCACAAAGAAAAAACTGACCATCTAATTCGATTTTTGAATTTGTATTGTCCGATCTTTTACTTGCCAGGTAATCATTAAAAACACCTTCCTGAATAGCCAAAGCATCCCCATACTTAATCTGACCTAAATCCTGACACCTCACTTTCAAGCTCATGCTTTTATTTTTCAGTTTCAATTCAAGCAAAATTATAAATATATTTATCAAATTATTAATTATTAAGTAAATTCAGGCTGTTTTTCTATCTTTGAAATAATTCTAAAACCTTAAAATCTAAAGCAAATGGCCTCTGTAAATAAAGTTATTCTAGTTGGAAATGTCGGAAAAGACCCAGAGTTAAGAACTTTTGACAGCGGAACAACCAAAGCTAGCTTTTCTATGGCAACCAGTGAGACATATAAGAATCGGGAGGGTGAAAAAGTAACCAATACCGAATGGCATAATCTGGTTGTTTGGGGAAATCTCACAAAAGTGGTTGAACAATTTGTCAAAAAGGGATCTCAAATTTATATTGAAGGCAAACTCACATCAAGAAGTTATGAATCAGATGGCGTAACAAAATACATTACAGAAGTGCGCGTAAATGATTTGGTTTTGCTGGGAGGACGAAGAGATGATAATGCTGGTGGCGGTAATCAGCATGATAACAGCAATCAATCAACTCCTTCAACACCAGATACCGATGTTAGCTCAAATGATGCTGACGATTTACCATTTTAAGGTTTAACACGAAAAATAAATTTTGGAAACATCCTCACTAGAGCCTGAACCGTATTCGGAATTATTACAGGTATTTTTAATTTCTCTAAGTAGAAACTTAGATCTGAACTTCATACTTCTTTCTTTGTTATTTGCACTTCTCATTGTTACATCTGGTATTATTTCAGGTTCTGAAGTCTCTTTCTTTTCCATTACTGATAAAAGTCTGGCAAAGCTTTCGAAAAGCAAAAACTTCATCGATCTCAGTATTGTGCGTTTAGTAGCTAAACCCAAAAAGCTTTTGGCAACCATTCTAATTGCCAATAACCTCATTAATATTTCTATCATTATTCTTTTCACTATTACGCTTAATAAGTATTTGAATTTTGAAGGAAAAGAATTGATTGCATTTTTAATTGAAGTAGTCACAATCACCATCTTATTGGTAATTTTTGGCGAATTGGTACCAAAAATTTATGCCAACCAAAACAATTTACTGTTCGCAAAAAGAATGGCTATTCCTATGACATTCCTGGTTCGCTTGCTTTATCCCATTTCATATTTCATGGTTAAGGGAACCAAGATTATTGAAAAAAGAATCAAGAAAAAAAACCACAACGTTTCGGCCGAAGAGTTTAAACAAGCTATTGATATTACCAGCCGCCACGATCAAAGTCTTGAAGACAAAACCATTTTAAAACGAATAATTAATTTCCGAAATGTTTATGTTAATCAGGTTATGACATCTCGAATGGATGTTATCTCTTTTGAGCAAAGCATGACTTTTGAAGAGATTGTTAGTGAAATAAATGAAAATAGATTTTCACGCGTTCCTGTTTACAAGGAAAGTCCTGATAAAATTGTTGGGATATTGTATATCAAGGATTTGTTGAAATATATTGGACAGGACAAGCAATTTGAATGGCAGAAATTAATTCGTAAAGCCTATTTTGTTCCAGAATCAAAAAAAATTGATGATTTACTCAAGGAGTTTCAAACCAAAAAAGTCCATATGGCCATTGTAGTTGATGAGTATGGTGGTTTTTCTGGTATTGTAACACTGGAAGACATATTGGAAGAAATTGTTGGTGAAATAACCGATGAATTTGATGAAGCAGAAGAAAAGCTCTTTCAAAAAATTGATGATTTCAACTACATTTTTAAAGCAAAAACACCTCTCACTGAATTCAATAAAGCATTAAATCTCCCAGATGATAAATTTGCAAAATATACTATTGGTGTGGAAACATTGGGCGGCTTGATGATTGAATTGCTTGGTAAAATACCGCTTAAGGGAGAAAAGACTACTTATGAAAACCTATTTTTTGAAATCGAGGCTTCTGACAGAAAAAAAGTGAAAGAAGTGAGAGTGATGCTACAACAGCTTTAATTAATCGAAAACTATTTTTGCCTTCTTGAGCATTTTAAAAAAAGCTCCTGCAGGGATTACAAATTACGTTTACACTATTCATGTGATCATTATTGATTAATCTATAGCTAAGCTCGATTTTTTTTGTTTTCTTATTTGCCTCATATTGTAGAACTTGGATGTATTTATTGTTGCATTTCTCCATATTATCAGCCGTAGGATTGATCAGTAATATTTTATAACCCATAAAATCAATAGTTTTTGGGCAATGGTTTTCCTGAACTATATCAAAATAAACAGTATCGTTTTGGATGATATCTTGAACCCTCACAGCATTATTGGTCTTTTCAACCTCTAATAAATACTTCAATATTATTTTAAACTCATCAAAATCATCCTTAGCCGTTTTTTTAAATGCCTTATTATCTGTGTTCGAGGTTTTTATCGAGAATTGAATATTCGCAGCATTTCTCCCTTTTAGCTCTCCTTCAATGTTTTCGCCATTCACCTTGATTTTTGTTACTTCCAGATATGGAGATTTCTTTTCGATATCATTTAATTCGCCAATAATAAAGGTATAATTTCCAATTTTATGTTCCTTGATTTTTATCTTTTTCATATCTGCCTGAACCAAAATTCGATTATCTTTCACATAGGAAAAGCTATTATCTGAATCCTCAACAAATGCATCCAAAAGTTGAGTTAGTAATTCATCAGCAGCATCCGAATTTTGAGAAAAAGCAACAAAGCTCAAGAATAAAGACAAGAATAAACAGAGTAAATTTTTCATGATGTTATTTTGATAAATAGAATGTAAAATTAATACTTTTATTGTATTCACTATAATAATTATTTTAGATAATCGAATAACAGGATGGTTCAGGTTAATGTTTCGCTAAATATTTGTTATTGACATCTATCAATCAATAAGTTCGCTTTAATACAATTCACATTGCACACCGAACAGGGATAAATCCTATTTTCGTTTTTATACTAGCCATTATGCCCATAGACAATATGAATGATTATGAAAATCGGTTAAAAGGACTTGCCTGCTTATTGGGTAATACGCCCTTATTGGATATTAAGTTTAAATATAAAGGAACTGTTAGGCATATTTATGCCAAAGCAGAAAACTTGAATATGACAGGGAGTATTAAAGATCGTATGGCATTTTCCATTCTTCAAAATGCATTTGAACGCAAAGAAATTGTTCCTGAAAGTCATATTATTGAAGCCACCAGCGGAAATACCGGCATTTCATTTTCTGCATTAGGAAAAGCATTGGGGCATCAGGTTACTATTTTTATGCCTGATTGGATGAGTCCTGAACGAATTAATCTGATAAAAAGTTTAGGCGCTGAAATACATTTAGTGAGTAAAGAGCAAGGAGGATTTCAGGGAAGCATTCGCATGTCGGAAGAACTCGCCAAGACACAAACACATGCCTTTCTGCCAAATCAATTCTCAAACGAGGATAATTGTATGGCTCATTACAATACTACAGGACCTGAAATATGGTGGCAATTACGTTTCCAAAGTTTAACCCCAGATGCTTTTATTGCTGGTGTTGGCACAGGTGGAACTATTATGGGTACAGGAAAGTATCTTAAAGAACAAAACAACGCTATTAAAATTTATCCATTAGAACCCAGCAACTCACCAACCCTTACCACAGGCCATAAGGTTGGAAAACATAGAATCCAAGGTATTTCAGATGAGTTCATTCCTTCAATTCTTGAGTTAAACAAGTTGGATGAAGTAATTAGTGTTGATGATGGTGATGCCATTATCATGGCTCAGAAATTAGCAAATCAATTGGGAATTGGTGTTGGAATTTCATCGGGTGCAAATTTGTTAGGCGCATTAATAATTCAGGAAAAACTCGGCAAAGATTCAGTTGTTGTGACCGTTTTTCCTGATGATAATAAAAAATATTTAAGCACCGACTTATTAAAAACTGAACCTATCAAGCAGGATTTTCTCTCACCAGATGTTGACTTAATTAGTTACAAAGCCCATAAGCGAGTTTGTCATACATGTTGTGATCCCGAAGCTTGTTTGGAAAAAGATTACTCAATTAACGATATTAACTTACTTCCTCATTGTCCGAGAAGAACCGCTAATTGCAATTGCTAATTGAAGAAATTCCAAAATCATGGAATTACCTATATAGAAGCTTGAGATGAACAATTGACCAAACTCTGAATTTCTTGCTGCTGTTAAACAATTCACAAAAAATCTATTATTTATATTTTTTTTATAATATTGCGCGCATAAGAATATCTTATGCAAGAATACTATTGTCCGAATTACAGTTCATGTAAACTAGTCCACACTAAAGGCTTTGTTGCTAACAATAATACGTTTGCCAATTATCTTGAATCTTATTGTAAAAAGACAGACAATTCCTGGGAAAATTGCAAACGATACATAACTAAAAGCACAATTAATTTTTGTCCCGATTTTGTCATGCCTGACACAGTTTTAAGTACGGATGAAATCATTGATAAATATGAAGAATTAGAAAACTAATTATAATAAACTCTATGGCAAGTTTAGAAATTGAAGGAAGAACGTTTGATGTAGATGGTGATGGATTTTTAACTGATCCGCATTCATGGAATGATGAAGTAGGTCGTTTAATAGCTAAATACGATGGTATTGAAGAGATGAGTGATAAGCATTGGGCTATTGTTAAAATCATCCGATCAAACTGGGAAGAAAAAGGGATGGCTCCAATGGTAAGGGTTATTTGCAAAGAAACAGGTATTCGTTTAAAGGAAATCTATGAATTATTTCCATTAGGCCCTGCGCGTGGGGCATGTCGTGTTGCAGGTTTGCCTAAACCAGACGGTTGCGTTTAATTCATCTAACTTAATCCAATTGTATGGAATGGTATCAATGGTTTGCAATTGCAGCACTCATCTTATGTAGTTTGGGCTTAATCCTGCATTTTGCCAAAATCCTGAAACTTGGAAACCCAAAAGACTTTTCAACTCCTGCTGGTAATCCGGTTGATGGGATTAAATATTCTTTGACAGGAGCAATGAGTCCTAAAAAGAAAGAATCTGCGTTTTTGCATTTACCTACGTATACTGCAGGTTTGATTTATCACATGGGAACATTTCTGAGTCTTGGCCTTTTTGTTTTAGTTCTTTTTGGGGTAAACATTCGTGGTGTTTTTAGCATGATAATTCCAATTCTATTAGTAATAACATGTCTTTGTGGATTAGGAATTCTTGTCAAACGTATGTTTAGCAAAAACCTGAAAGCTTTCACAAATGCAGATGATTATATTGCAAACTTTTTGGTCAGCAGTTTTCACATTATTACTGCATATATGATTTACACAAACTCTTTGCATAATGTGTATTTCATGTTGGCCGGTTTACTTTTACTTTATATTCCTATCAGTAAACTAAAACACACTTTATTTTTCTTTGCTGCACGCTATCATCTCGGATTCTTTTACGGACGGAGAAATATTTGGCCACCCAAAAAAGCTTCGAACTAATGGAAAAACTAACGAAAGAACAAATCACCAAAGGCTTGGAGGTACTGTCCAAACAGGAAGATGGGAAGCTTTATACTCATTTGAACTCTTGTGTTCATTGTGGGTTGTGTGCTGAAAGTTGCATTTATTATCAGGCTTTTGGAGATCCAAAATTTATTCCTGCGAAAAAAGTTGAGTTGGTAAATTCAATTTATCAACGCTATAATAGCAATATGGGTAAAATCGCGCCCTTTTTATCCAATGCAAAAAAGCTTGATGACAAGGTGGTTTTAGAGATGGTCGACTCTTTATTTGGAGGTTGTACGATGTGCGGACGTTGTGTTTCGCATTGTTCCATTGGTGTTGACATAGCCTATGTAATTCGTAAAGGGAGGGAAATGCTAACAGAAATGGGACTTACCCCTGCTTCTTTACAAAAAACTGTTGATACTGCGATTACGACAGGAAATAACATGGGAATACCAACTGATGAATTGGTTGAAACCATTGAATGGTTGGAAGAAGATCTGCAAATGGAAGTTGAGGATGATGAGGCAAAAATTCCTTTGAACGAAAAGGATAAGAATATACTGTACACCCTAAACCCTCGTGAACCAAAATTTTTCCCATTGTCGATATCTGCCATGGCAAAAGTATTTTATGCTGCTAAAGAAAGTTGGACTTTGTCGACAAAAATGTATGATATTACCAATTATGCATTCTTTTCATGCAATAATGCAGAAGCCGAAATCATTTCTCAACGGATGTATGATGAGGTAAAAAACCTCAATGCTAAAGATTTGATTCTAGCAGAATGTGGTCATGGAAATAGAGCCAACAGATGGGAGGCACCTAACTACCTCAAGAAAGAATATGATTTTGATATATTTTCTTCTGTTGAGCTGATGGCAAAATATATCCGAGAAAAAAGAATTATTGTTAATCCTAAATTAAATAGCGAGCGGGTAACTATTCACGATCCATGTAATCTGGTTCGAAATGGTGGTATTTTCGAAGAACAACGTTTTATTGTTAATGCTACCTGCATTGATTTTGTAGAAATGAAGCCTTATGGCTATGACAACTATTGCTGCGGTGGTGGTGGTGGACAGCTATCCATGGGTGAGTATAACGATAGACGTTTGGGAATTGGCAAGATTAAGGCAGATCAAATTAAAGCAACTGGAGCTAAAGTAGTTATAACTCCTTGTCATAATTGTGTCGACCAGCTTATACAGTTGAATGCATTTTATAAACTAAATGTAAAAATAATGACAATGGCTGAAATTGTTGCCGATGCTATTGTATTGGATAAAAAAGAATTAATAAACGCCTCCTTGGAGATTAATCAAAACACATGAGTAATTTAATCTATTTAGACAATTCAGCAACTTCTTTTCCTAAACCCGAAGCTGTTTATCAGTTTATGGACAGTTTTTATCGCAATCATGGAGTAAGTCCGGGTCGGTCAGGATTTGATGCTGCTATCGAAACTGAAGAAGTGGTTTTCGGAACACGCAAAATGCTTACTGAGCTTTTTCATGGAGATGGAGATCCAAACAGACTAACTTTTAGTTACAATGCATCAGATACACTGAACATGATTTTGCAAGGTTTGGCCGAAAAAGGAGATCATATTATCAGTACTTGTTTGGAACATAATTCTGTTTTGCGACCTCTTTATCATTTGGAGATGGACGGAACTGCAGAAGTGGATTATATTCCGTTTGATAAGTATGGATATGTGAATCCTGATGACATCAAAAAAGCGATTAAGAAAAATACCAAAATGGTAGTGGTTAACCATTGCTCAAATATAATCGGAACCATTCAACCAGTTGCTGAAATTGGCAAAATCTGCAAAGAAGCAGGTGTAATTTTTGTTGTTGACGGAAGCCAAAGTGCTGGTGCTGTTGAAATCGATATGCAAGCTATGGGTATTGATGTGTATATTTTTACAGGACATAAATGCCTGATGGGTCCAACGGGCATTGGTGGATCTTATGTAATGCCAGGTGTTCCTGTAAAAGGCACCCGCTTTGGTGGTACAGGAGTACGCTCTGCAGTTAAAACACACCTTACTGAATATCCATATGTTTTAGAATGCGGAACACTTAATTTAGTTGGAGTTGCCGGGCTAAATGCAGGTGTTAAATGGATTCAAGAACAAGGAATTGAAAATATCCATAAACAAGAAATGCTTCTTTGGGATAAACTACGAAAAGGAGTACAGGCAATTGATAATGTAACAACCTATTGTGCCGATAGCATTGAAAACCAGAATCCAGTTTTAAGTTTAAATGTTGGTGGATTTGAAGCTGGCGATGTTGGAACCATGCTGGATGTAGACTACGATATTGCCTGCCGTACAGGTTTGCAATGTGCACCAAAAGTACATGAGGGTATTGGCACCATCAACATGCATGGAACTGTACGCTTAAGTATTGGACCATTTAATACGGAAGCACATATTGATTTAGCTATTGAAGCTATAGCAGATATTGCTTCTATAAGGGCCTAAAACACAATTATCTATTTTGGAAGCCTCTTGATTTAATTCAAGGGGCTTTTTGTTTGTACTTTCGTCCGCTCAGAGTCTCCACTTAATAAGAATAAGTGAAAATGATATAATTCGATGTGTGACTCTGAGAATTAAAAACTAGCATCAGTATCCTCTACACTAATGTAGAACCGAATTGTATTCGGTTTATCAGCATTATGTGTGTCCGATTGCAAATCGGACCTACAATTACTGTCCGCTCAGAGTCTACAATTATTGATTCTAGGTTGCACAAATTAATATGAAATGTGATGAGATTTTCGTCTACTCAGAGTCTCCACTAATTAAGAATAAGTAAAATTGATATAATTCGATATGTGACTCTGAGATTTGAGAACTAAAGTGTCATCTTCGAAAGACATGTTGGGACAAAACAGATATCAGAGTGATTTGACTTGAGAGCTATTGCATCAGTGTCCTTGTTAAGAGACACTGACGAGACAGTATAGTTTGACTATGAGATAAAACAATCAATCCAACTCTTCATTTTTAGTGGATAAAGTAAATCTGATAGGCCATAATACACAAACAGCTTCTGGTTTTCCACTAATGGTAGCAGGCTTCCATCTGGGCATTTGTTTCATCATGTCCAAACAGATTTGATCAAAATCTTCTCTCAAACTTTCCTTAATCGAATCATTCATGACATGACCTGAAGAGTCAATCTCAAAGTATAGTACTAGTCTTCCAGTAATACTATCACGTATTCCCAACTCCGGATAATAGATAGTTCGTTGTGCAAACGCAAATAAACTATCAACACCTCCATAAAACTCTGGAGGAGTTGCAGAACTAGAATAAAATGATCCTAAGCTTGTATCAATAAAGCTTATTTCAAATCTAGTATTTGTTTTATCAATTTGTCCAAAAGATAAAAACGAGATTTGCAAAGTAAGAATGATGAAAAAAAAATTCATATCTCAAATATAATAGCTAAGAGATCGAATAACAAGTGATAATTAGTAAACACAACATTGGAGTACCTAATCTGGAACAATAATTTGGTCCGCTCAGAGCATCCACATAAAAAAACTTGCAGATACTGACATAATTCGATGTGTGACTCTGAGAATTAAAAACTATTAAAGCAGAAGCATCAATATCCTCTACCACTAATGTAGAACCGAATTGTATTCGGTTTATCAACATTATGTGTGTCCGATTGCAAATCGGACCTACAATTACTGTCCGCTCAGAGTCTACAATTATTTATTCTAAGTTGCACAAATTAATATGAAATGTGATGAGATTTTTGTCCACTCAGAGTCTCCACTTAATAAGAATAAGTGAAAATGATATAATTCGCTGTGTGACTCTGAGATCTGAGAGATTTTGCAACAGTGCCCTCATTGAGAGAAACAGTTGATAAATAAACAGATATTCTATGACGTCATTTAAAACTTAAGTTTATACGTAATATGCTTTTTGGAAGGTGTTCCTCCCAAAGCTTTATGAAGAGCCAGCATTTTAGGATTAAAGTCACCCACCCAGGATAACTCAACTTCTTTGTATTCAGGATATTTTTCCATTACTTTTTCCATGTGCCAGAAAAAGCCAGATTCAATTCCCTTATTTTGGTATTTTCTCTTCACGCCCATAACAACCATTCTGGCGCGTGTAAACAATCGCCTTTTGGCTAAATAAAGAAAACGCAGCTTATTAATTAGATTCAATTTCCCATTAAATCTTTTAATAATGGGATTAATATCAGGCATCATAACAACCAGCCCAATAGGTTCTTTTTCAAAATAGGCAAACCAAACAAAATCTTCAACCAAAAATGGCTTTGCTTCCTTAATTTGATTTTCGATTTCCTCGTATTTCATAGGAGAAAAATTGTCATGATCCAACCAAGCATCGTTATAGATCTCTACAAAATCATTTAAAAATTGGTTTTTGTATTTATAGGAAAATGGCTTAAAGGTATAACCAGGCTTTTTTAGTATCCATTCGGCAATTTTATAAAAACGTTCAGGATAGCGTTTGTTCAGCAATAATTGGTTTGTCAATTGTTCGAAAAAAACTTCAAATCCATAGGCCTCAAAAAAGGCCTTGTAATAGGTTTTATGATATTGCATTCCGAAAGCAGGATTTTCAAATCCTTCAACCAACAAACCCCAAAATTTATCGTTTTCTCCAAAATTGATAGGACCAAGAGCGGCTTCCATTTTTTTTTCTATCAACCATTTTTTGCATTGGTCAAACAGCAGGAAAGCTGCATTCTCATCATTTATGCATTCAAAAAAGCCAATGCCACCAGTTGGAATTTCATAAGCATGGGCTTTTGACCTATTTACAAATGCAGCTACTCTTCCTATTAAATTAAGATTATCATCCAAAAGTATCCACCGATTATAATCGCCTTCTTTGGCAAAAATGTTTTTTTCAGGATCAAAAATTTCATCAATGTTATTGTCCAATGGACACACCCAATGATTATCATCATCATATACAATGCGTGCTACATCAAGAAAGTCCTGACGGTCTTTTTTGCTAACTACCTCCTTAATTTGCATAAAGGATATTTGCTTTTTTGATTATTTACTTTTTAAGTACTGCCGCCATCTTGCGGCCAATATCAGCTGGAGATTCGACTACATGAATCCCACATTCTTGCATGATTTTCATCTTTGCAGCAGCTGTATCGTCTTTTCCTCCAATAATTGCACCAGCATGTCCCATGCGTCTTCCTTTCGGTGCGGTTTGACCAGCAATAAAACCAACTACAGGTTTGGTTCCGTTTTCCTTAATCCAATAAGCAGCATCGGCTTCCATGGTACCGCCAATTTCGCCTATCATGATTATTCCTTCTGTCTGTTCGTCTTCCATGAGCATTTGAACTGCTTCTTTTGTAGTAGTTCCAATAATTGGATCTCCTCCGATGCCAATACATGTCGACTGGCCTAATCCTTCGCGACTAACCTGATTAACTGCTTCATAGGTCAATGTACCCGATCTGGAAATAATACCTACGTTGCCCTTTTTGTGAATGAAGCCAGGCATAATACCCACTTTTGCTTCTCCGGGAGTAATTATTCCGGGGCAGTTAGGACCGACCAACACCACATCTTTACCATTTAAATACTCGCGGACGGTTATCATATCTTTCGTTGGAATTCCTTCTGTAATAGCCACTATAACCTTTATGCCGGCATCAGCAGCTTCCATAATTGCATCAGCAGCAAATGAAGCCGGAACAAAAATAACGGAAACATTTGCTCCACATGTGTCAACACCATCTTTTACTGTATTAAAAACAGGACGATCAAGATGAGTGCTTCCCCCCTTGCCAGGAGTTACTCCACCTACAACATTGGTTCCGTATTCAATCATTTGGGTTGCGTGGAATGTACCTTCTCCACCAGTAAATCCTTGTACAAGAACTTTAGAATCTTTATTAACTAATACACTCATGTTTCAAAATTATTGGTTTGATTGAAATTACAAGACTGCAAAAATATAAAAACAACAGCAGAAGCCAAGCACTATTCTTGTGCTTATCAGCACAATATTTTGATATTTGAATATTTACTTAGCTAACTTTAATTAATTTGTCCATGGGGAAACCTGCTCCCATAAAATACAAACCATGCGCAGGCATAACCCGACCTGCTTTTGCCCGATCTTTTGCCTCAATAATATTTCTGAAGTCACTCAAACTTGTTCTGCCTCTTCCAACATCAACCATGGTCCCTACGATCATTCGTACCATTGATCTTACAAATCGATTGGACTTTATTGAAAAGTGAAATGCATCTTTTGATTCAGTCCAAAATGCATGCATTAAGTTGCATTTATAATGCTGATGACTATTATGCCCTTTGCTAAACGATTCAAAATCATCATATTCCATTAGTATTTTACAAGCTTCGTTCATAGGATCCATATCAAACTTGTCGAAGGTATTTGCTACCAGTTTGATATGAAAAGGATCTTTAATTTTACTAATAATATATTCATACTCCCGAAAACCAGCATCCCAGCGAGCATGAATTTTATCCGGATTAAAATAGACCTCCTGAATAGCAATATCATTCGGAAGAAAATTGTTCAACTTCCAGCCAAAGTCTGCATCGACTACTTTAGTCGTATTAAAATGCAGCATGTAGTTTTTTGCATGAACACCTGAATCTGTTCTGCCACATCCAACGCTGGTAACCGTTTCACGAAGCATTAAACTAATGTGTTCATTTATTACTTGCTGAACACTTATTTGCTTAGGTTGAAATTGCCAACCATGATAATTGCTGCCGTTAAATGATATTTTAAGGAAATAGCGTTGTTTCATTTATCAAATATACGTTGAAAGTTTTTTGCTTATATCTCAAATCCTACAATTACAAACAGCAAACAAGTTCCCATTTCAAATGTCGAAAATCCAAACTTCTCAGAGCTGATTTCGTATGCACTCATAATAGAAAATTGCGGCTAATTGTCATTTGACTTTTGATCAATGATTATTATTTGGAAATTGATTTTTGCTATTAGGTATTTCTATTATTTCCTTGACCAAATATTGTATTTAAGAATGCAATAAAGAGCCCTGAAGCCATCTTTTGCACTAATTTTCTTACCTTCCTCATAGGTTCTTCCATAATAAGAAATTCCAATTTCATAAATTCGAATATTGGGTATCCTCGAAATTTTTGCAGTTACTTCTGGTTCAAACCCAAATCGTTTTTCTTTAAGTTGAATAGATTTTACATGTTCTGCTTTGAACATTTTATAACATGTTTCCATATCTGTAAGATTCAGATTGGTAAACATATTGGAAATAAATGTCAGGAACTTATTGCCAATGGAATGCCAGAAAAACAAAATCCTGTGTGGATTTCCTCCCATAAAACGTGAACCATAAACCACATCTGCATTGGCTTCAATCATGGGTTTCAACAAATCATTGTATTCTCTTGGATCGTATTCTAAATCGGCATCTTGCACCAGAATGTAATCGCCCTTAGCCTCCTTAATTCCACGATGAATGGCTGCACCTTTACCTTGATTAAAATCCTGTTTAAAATAAGCTATCAACGAACTTGTGTTTTCTGCAATATATTGATTTGCAATCTCTGCTGTCTTGTCCGTTGAACAATCATCAACGATAATTATTTCCTGATTAATGGCATATCGAAATTCGACATCATTAATTTTTTTGAGTATAAGCAGAATTGTATTCTCCTCATTATAAGCTGGAATTATGATCGATAATGTTTTCATAGAATTGACTACTCAAATACTACTTCGTAAATATTAGGACATTCTTTACCCGTAATAAAAAAGGTTTTTGATTCAGGATTGTAAGCAATGCCATTCAATACAGCCTCTGGATTTGCTCCTGATAAATGCGAACACAGAATGGAGGAGGCATCAATTTCCGCTTCAACTTTGCCTGTATTTTCATTTATCACCAGAATATTTTTTGTCCCATAAATGTTTGCATAAATTTTTCCATCCACATATTCAAGTTCATTTACATAATGAACTGGTCGTCCCTTATATTTTACATTAATTGTCCGTTCAACTTTAAAGCTAAATGGATTTCTAAAATATATTTTATCGCTACCATCACTCATGATGTATTGTGAACCATTATTTGCTAATCCCCATCCTTCAGTATCGTAATCAAAAGCGATTCCTTTTTCAGATAAATCTTCAGGATGATAGCTAAAGGCTTTTCCCGCTCTGTATGAAATTAAAGTGATGTAGCCATTATAAATGGTAATTCCTTCTGCAAAAAAGTTATTTAAATCCTTTGATAACAATAGCTCACCAGTGGCTGGATCAATTTTCTTCAAAGATGATTGATTATCCAAGCCGGTACTTTCGTATAATATGCCGTTATAAAACTCAAATCCCTGAGTATATCTTTTATCTCCCGCATGAGGTATTTCGCGAATTAATTTAAGTTTTAATTGTTGAAATTTGGGCGTAGTGCTAGGTGTCTGGGTTTTCTCTTTTTCCTCTGATTGCTTATCTCTTTTACAAGAAAATAAAACCAGATTTATAAGCAGGTTAACAAGTATAAAAATGAGAAATAATCTTTTAATCATAGGTGTTGAAAGATATTACAATGAGCCACGAAGATAAGAATTATGAATACATTTCATAAACAAATGGATAGACCAGAATTGTATACGTTTTAGGTTTAATGTATATTTGGTAAAGAATAATTTTTAGATGAGAACTATAGTACTCTTTTGCTTTTTTTACCTGATAACTTCATCGATTTTCTGCCAGAATCCATCTATTAATGACTGTCATATAAATTTAGAAACTGATAGTCTGGGGAATAAATTGGTGGGTCTTTACGAAAAAATTGAATTAAGCATTGACTTATCAGCCCAGTTTACAAATCCTTTTGATTATGAGGACATCAATCTCTTCGCAACTTTTATTTCTCCATCAAACAAAACATATAGAGTTGATGGTTTCTATTACGAAGACTATGATGCTACTTGCTTGGACAAAACATTACTCTTTAAGCCGGATGGTTCTAAGTCATTGCAAACCATCAGTACTTTAATTTCAAATGATCCTGAAATAATTTCAGAATTATCAATTCAGCGATCCATAGTTGCCGAAGTTTTAAAATCAAAAGGCTTTTCATGGAAAATCAGGTTTGCTCCAACTGAAATAGGAGACTGGACTTTTATTGTTTATTGTAAAGATAAATTAGGAACCGACTCCTTGTCTCAATCAGATTTCAGGTTTAAATGCACAAATTCATCAAATCCTGGATTTGTCAGAACTAGTAATTTTTATCAGGCAACTGATCCGGGCAACAATAAACATGGGTTGTATTTACAGTTTGATAATGGATACCCATTTTTTGGAGTAGGTCAGAATATGGCTTTTTACTTCAATTCTGGAGGATCTACTTTTAAAAATGGCATACATCCCTATTTTGGAGGAACTTGTGAATACAAACAATACATTGATGACTTACGAAATAAAGGAAATGGAAATTTCATCCGTGTTTATACTGATTCATATTGGGCACTTAGTCTTGAGCAGAGAGATTTTAACCAATTAAAATATTTAGGAGATTATACCCAGTTTTTAGAAGATGCCTGGCAACTGGATTGGATCATTGAGCATTGTTATAACGGGCATAAAGATTCAACAACTAATGCTAATAGCATCATTTATTTAGAGCTTGTGTTATTGCAGCCCACCAGTTTAAGTGGATATTGGGGATTGAATCCTTACAATCGAAAATTCAACATGGTGAATGGGCAATGTAATCACCCATTGGATTTTTTCGCTCCTGTTACAGCTAATAATCAAGCCCGAAACTATTTTAAAAGAAGGCTACGATATATCATGGCCAGATGGGGATACGCTTCCAATATTCTTTCCTTTGAATTATACAATGAAATCGAACAAATTTTCTCAGGGAATACTAATATCACTGAGTTTAGTTCCTTCCCATGGAAGGACACATCTGATTTCGCAATAGAAGTAAGATCAAATATTAAAAGCTGGTCTCAGGATATTTCTTCCTACATGAAATCAATTGATATCAATAAACACCTTATTACTTTTGATTTTTGTGACCTGCCACTTCATACTGAGCATTTAACCAATGGATATGCTGGTGAAATATTGGCATTTAATTCAATCGACTACTCGACCTATCATCGTTATTATTGGGGAGATCCAGAACATTTGCAAAATCCTACAGGCGATTATCAACCTAATTCCCTTCCAGAAGCATCTTCGAGTTTGACAAAAGAATTCATAAAAACAAACAAACCCACCTATGCTGAAGAATTTGGCTTTTACCCGTGGTTTAGAGATTTCTATTACGATCCACATGGTTTTCAGCTTCAGCACGCATTATGGTCATCTGCATTTTCAGGTTCATTCATGTGTTCAGCAGTATGGGATTGGGCTGGTTATATCGATGCCAAAGACTTGTATCATCATTATAAAGGAATAAGAACCTTTATGAAAGATATCGATTTATTAAATCAGCAATTTGAACCCTATTATGCTGATGAAAAACAAGTAATTTGCTATAGCTTGATTGGAAAAACAGAATTATATGGATATATACTGAATAGCCAATATCGGTGGAATAATCTGCATCAATATCATCGACCCTATCTCAAAACATTAGACCCTTTGTTTAGGCCATCTGCAGTGAAAAGTTTAAATCTGGAAATTCCAGTTAAATCTGCAGGCCTTTATGATATCCATTTTTACCATTGCAATTCAGGAGAAAAAATTAATTCTATTAAAATTAAATCACAAAAAAGTTCAAAAAACAAATACAAAAATGAGTGCATACTTATCCCAAACCTTTCATTTGATCAGGAAATAGCTTTTAAAATATACTACTTAGGATATGGTGATGGTGAATGTTCAGAAAAAGATAAAGTAAGCCTGATTAATTATTTGGATAGCGACAACCAGCAACTTCTATGCTTTAACAAATGCAATAATCAATCGGGTGCGTTTCGAATTGATGACCTTAGTGTTTCAGGCAAAACGAATAATTGGATAAATCATAAAGCAAATAAATTCGATCGTTTTTTGGATGATCATGATTTGTTTTTTACAGCTAATGTTTCGCTTTCTAATCAAGGAGATGAAATTGTCCTTGTCGATAGATCACTGGATAATCGAAAACAACCTCTATTTGCTCAAGCAATTGTTATTAATCCAAATGACAATAATGGCCCCGTTTTAAAAACATTTAGAACTTCATCAATTGAAAATCCAAATATAAATAACAAGCTATCACTTGAATACACAAAAGTGTTTATGGGTGATATTGATGCAAATATTATTGAAGAATTGGTTATTATTAATACATCAAAAAAGTCAAACGAAATTGCAATTATTGCTATCGATCTAATTGATGATCACGTTAAATCCCAGATTTATTTCAAACAATTACCAAGTTCAATGTATCATTTCTTTGACGAGACTGATCTTGTTTTTATTGCGGATTATGATGGAGATGATAAGAATGAACTGATCCTAATTAATACCGATGGAAATTCGAATAATCCTGTTATTGCTGTTCTTGATTTATCTCAGAAGAATACTTCTGTTGTTAAAACAATTTCAAATCAGGTTTTAGACGTCAACACGTTTTTTTCAAACCAAAATACAACAGTTTTAATGGGAAATGTAAATGCTGTTGCTGGGGAAGAAATTGTATTTTTTAATCCAAACCATAAAGCATCCGACATTTTATGTGTATTCGACATACATACTGAAACTACATTGCTGAAAAAAAATTCTAATGACTTCAGTAATCCAAACTTAGAACCTTGGCTTGGCAAATGCGATCGGATATTTCTTGCCGATATTGATGGAAAATTGGAGATAGGGCCTCTCAAAAAAAAAGAATTAGTTCTTGTCAATTTCGATGCAGAGCCTGATAATTACGGTAGTATTTATATTATGGATTTGACTGATGGACAAAAAATAAAAACGTTAAACATTGATCAGCCAGTTTTTTCAAACTTCCTCAGTGGAAATGATAGAATGCTTTTTGGAGAAGTTATGAATCAATCTTATTATTTAACTGAGGAACCCTATGATTTGATGATACTTTTAAACGCACAAGCAGCAGATAAAAATGCGATTTTGGTATTTGATTTAAATAAGAATGCAATTGTCAATAGGTTTCCTAATGAAAACGAAAAAACAGACACAAATTTTCAATTAGGGTTCAAAGGCTGGCTTAGTGAAACAAGAAGTTATCGGTACTGTGCATTTGATGGACCTTTTCCTGCTGCTGTTAAGCCTGAATTTGAAGTTTATCCAAATCCTACATACAATGGGTTTAATATATTCTATAAAATACCTGAGAATGTTAATTCCAGTATTGCCGTATATAATTCCATTGGTTCATTGGTTTACACTGAGGTTTTAGATGCCCAAATTAATTTCACTCAAATAAGCCAACAAGATTTAAAAATTCCGGGCACTTATTTTTGCATATTAAGGGTTGAGGGTAAAAAATCAGCTATGCAAAAAATAATTGTTATCGAATAATTTAGCTTTTATTTTGAAATCAGATAGGAATGCGAAACCAATACATCTGATTGATCCATTGTCTGGTATTTTTTGGATAAGGTAATACTTTCAATATCCGACTCACGGCCAACATTGTTTTCTTCAAGAATGATTTCTATTTCCAAATCAGCATACATTTTACGAAATTCTACAATTCTTAATCGATTCTGTGGTTGAACAGAATTGTCGATTAATTTCCATGAAAAACCCGAGAACTTCAGGAAGTTAAAAATGGTGATTTTCGAATCAAAATGTGCAAAGTGATCCGACATATCAATAAAATGGCTCATCAAGCCATCCTTCTTCTTTATGCGATTAAACTCGGACAATATGCCTACAAGTGCCTGCTCATGTATGTGCTCAAAAGTATTATTTGAGACAATAAAATCTATTGCATTATCCTTCATCGGTAAATCACTTGCATCTCTTACCTCATAAGTAATGTGTAACAACGAAAGTAATTCGTCCAGACTGTGAAGTTGTTCTTTACTAACAATATCCTCCAAAACTTGAATTCTATTTTTATCAAACTCATTAGTGGGATTCTTATCTATATAAGCCAGAAACATTTTTATGGTTGCCAACAAATGCTCTGGTTTGAGCAAGCTGGATATATCCACCGTATAAATTACTTTTGATCCCAATAGAAAAAAGGACAGCGGAATAATTGGGTACCAACCTGTTCCTAACTCAAGTACTGTCTCAGGGAAAGATTGCTTGCTATATTTTTGAAAGTACTTTATATGAGATTTAAAATGCTCAAATTTGGCATTAAAATAAGAATCTGTTAATAACACACCTTTGGTAATATGCTTTTGAAACAGGTAGTTGACATGATGCTTAAAAGGTAAAAAAGAAATTGCCTTCTGCACAACTGCTTTAGCGATCCACTTCATCTGCCAAAGATCAAGTTTTTCTGCCAAAATTTTTGTCGATTTTAAAATTAGTCAGCTGATTTCAGAATAAGTTAGAATAAGTCTAAATTGGCTTGGATTTTGAAGCAAGGAAAAACCTCCAAAAAAGGCGTTTTTATTAATATTTCAGGCTATCCTGAATAATTTTGCAAAATGGACGAAAGCGAAAAGTTATTGACTTCAGTAACTGAAGAAAAATATAAATATGGTTTTACAACCGATGTGGAACAAGAAATTGCTCCAAAAGGATTGAATGAAGATGTTGTTCGAATGATTTCTGCCAAGAATGAGGAACCTGAATTTATGCTTGAATTCAGACTCAAGGCTTTTAAGAAATGGCAGGAAATGAAAGAACCCAAATGGGCGCATTTGCATTATCCTCCTATTGATTTTCAATCCATCAGTTATTATGCTACTTCAAAGAAAAAGAACCTGAATAGCATTGATGAAGTTGACCCTGAATTGCTGGATACCTTTAAGAAATTAGGTATCCCTCTTGAAGAGCAAAAACGCTTAGCTGGTGTTGCTGTTGATATCGTTATGGATAGCAGTTCAGTGATCACAACCTTTAAAGAAAAACTTGGAGAGCTGGGAATAATTTTCTGTCCGATTTCTGAAGCTATTAAAGAGCATCCTGAATTGGTTAAACAATATCTTGGTTCTGTAGTACCTTTTACTGACAACTATTATGGTGCTTTAAATTCCGCTGTATTTAGTGATGGTTCGTTTGTTTACATTCCCAAGGGTGTGCGATGCCCGATGGAATTGTCAACCTATTTCAGGATTAATGCAGCAGAAACAGGGCAGTTTGAAAGGACCTTAATTGTTGCCGATGAGGGAAGTTATGTCAGCTACCTCGAAGGATGCACAGCACCTATGCGTGATGAAAATCAATTGCATGCAGCCATTGTTGAAATTGTTGCGATGAAGGATGCTGATGTCAAATACTCAACCGTTCAAAACTGGTATCCGGGCGATAAAAATGGAAAAGGGGGCATTTACAATTTTGTTACCAAACGAGGTATATGCCGTGGTGCAAATTCTAAGATTTCATGGACACAGGTTGAAACTGGTTCTGCCATTACCTGGAAATATCCAAGTGTAATATTGTTAGGTGAAAACAGTTCAGGTGAGTTTTATTCGGTTGCAGTAACCAATAATCACCAGCAAGCAGACACCGGATCAAAAATGATACATATTGGAAAAAATACCAAGAGCAAAATCATTTCAAAAGGTATTTCAGCTGGTTTTAGTGAAAACAGTTATCGTGGTTTGGTGAAAGTTATGAAAAATGCCACCAATGCACGGAATTTTACACAATGTGACTCATTATTAATGGGTGACAAATGTGGCGCTCATACTTTTCCTTACATAGAAGTTGAAAATAAAACAGCAATTGTTGAGCATGAGGCAACAACTTCAAAAATTGCCGAAGATCAATTATTCTATTGCAATCAGCGAGGAATAGATACTGAAAATGCCATAGGACTTATTGTTAATGGTTATGCCAAGGAGGTTTTAAATAAGCTTCCAATGGAGTTTGCAGTTGAAGCTCAAAAATTACTAGCAATTACATTAGAAAATAGTGTGGGTTAAAAACCATCATCAAAATATCAATATATCATGTTAGAGATAAAAAATTTACATGCAAGTATAAATGGAAGTGAGATTCTGAAAGGACTTAATTTTAAAGTTAACCCTGGTGAAGTGCATGCTATTATGGGCCCAAATGGTTCTGGGAAAAGCACTTTAGCATCCGTTCTTGCTGGAAGAGAATTATTTGAAGTTACCGAAGGTTCTGTTCATTATCAGGGTAAAGATTTATTAGAGATGAATCCTGAAACCCGATCGAAAGAGGGTATCTTTTTAGCTTTCCAGTATCCTGTTGAAATTCCCGGAGTAAGCATTACCAACTTCATGCGAACAGCCATCAATGAACACAAAGCATATAAAGGTCTAGATCCTTTATCAGGAGGAGATTTTTTGAAGCTCATGAATGAAAAAAAGAAGATTGTGGAAATTGCATCATCCTTAACCAATCGTTCTGTAAACGAAGGTTTCTCAGGTGGTGAAAAGAAGAAGAATGAGATTTTTCAGATGGCTATGCTTGAACCCACTCTGGCTATTTTAGACGAAACCGATTCAGGATTGGATATTGATGCTTTACGAATAGTAGCCAATGGTGTTAATGAACTCAAAAATGAGCATAATGCTTTCGTTGTAATAACGCACTACCAGCGTTTACTCGATTATATTGTTCCTGATTTTGTGCACATCCTCTACAATGGTCAAATTGTTAAATCAGGTGGAAAAGAGTTGGCATTAGAATTAGAAGAGAAAGGTTATGATTGGATCAAGTAATTGCTATTAAGTTTTGAAAAATGAGTGATATTTTAGAAAATACAAGTATCGAACATACATTGACTTCAGATTTGGAGCAAAATTTGGCGTTGCTAACAAAAAATGATAGCGATATCCTTAAAAACATTAGGCAAGAGGCTATTGAAGCACTTAATGAATTAGGATTGCCATCTAAAAAAGACGAACTCTGGAGGTTCACAGATGTTCGAAAATGGTTTGAAAATAGTGGAAAACTCATGCATCCGTTTTTACCTCCTGATGATGTGAATACACCCATTAAAGAAATTTTCAGATGTGATGTAAGTGAGCTTGACACCTTTGACTTAGCCCTTATCAATGGTTGGTATCCTAAAACGCTTCCCATGTTTCAGCGACTTGATAATGGAAGTGTGGTCGGTAGTTTTGCAGAAGCAAAGGATTTGTATAACGACATCATTGATCAATATTTTGGGAAAATTGCCAATCACAAAAAAGATGCGCTGACAGCATTGAATACTGCGTTTAATTCCGATGGAATTTTTGCTTGGTTTCCAGAAAACACAAAAATGGAAAAACCAGTTCAAATTGTGAATTTGGTTTCTCAAGAAGAAAACAGTTTTTTTCAGCAGTTAATTCAACCCCGAAACCTTGTAGTAGTTGAGAAAAACGCACATGTAAAACTCGTATTATGTGATCATACCTTAAGCAATAACAAGAGCTTAACCAATGCGGTTACTGAAATATTTGTTGATGAAGGTGCCACCCTCGAAATTTATAGTTTGCAAAATCAAAATAATTTGGGTGCATTAATTTCAACTATTCATATTGAACAAAAAGACCGCTCGAATGTAACTGTTAATACCATTACCTTAAATGGTGGTTTTGTTAGAAATAACACAACTATTATAATTGATGGTGAATATGCCGAAGCCAATATTTTTGGAACGCATTTAACGGATCGCACACAACATGTTGATAACAATACATTTATTGATCATCGCAAACCAAATTCAAATAGCAATGAATTATTTAAGGCTATTTTAGATGATGAGGCAACTGGTGTGTTTCGTGGACAAATTAAGGTGAGGAAAGACGCACAAAACACCAATTCATATCAAAAAAATAATAATTTATTACTGACCGATAATGCAAAAATGAATGCCATGCCTCAGCTCGAAATTTATGCTGATGATGTTAAATGTTCACATGGTGCCACCGTGGGATACCTTGGTGTTGATGAATTGTTTTACTTACGATCAAGAGGTATTGGTGAAAAAGAAGCACGTTTGCTTTTGATGAATGCCTTTGTAGGTGAGATTATTGAAAAGATAAAAATCCCGGCATTACGTGATCGAATAACTTACCTGGTCGCAAAACGACTTCGTGGTGAATTATCACATTGTGCCACTTGCGTGTTGAACTGTAGAGAGTAAAGCGCTTTCATTTCCATTAAGCTGATTGGGAAAATCTAGTTTATTGAAATGCAATCTTTGCTGTCTTCACTCTCTGTCTGAAGTATGTTGTCAGGCATTGCAGTTTGAGGACTACAGACTTTATTATTATTCTTACTTCCTGAACCACTCTTCAACCATCTCATCTTCTTTGCGATGATACCCAATAAAGGAAAATTCATTGGTTGAAATATCATGCTCATAGTCATTGCTCCATTCTTTGTGGTTTTCTGCAACTTCACGAATAGCTGAACAAATGTAGTTTACTTCTTTATTGGTCATTGTTGGATGTATTGACATTCTTATCCAGCCTGGTTTTGCCGATAAATCACCATGTAATATTCGGTATTGAATCTGATCTGATAATTCTTTAGACATTTCGAACAGATAGTGCCCATATGTTCCTGCACAGGCACAACCTCCACGAGTTTGAATTCCATAGCGATCGTTTAGAAGTTTTACGCCCAAATTATAATGCAAATCTTCTATATAAAACGAAAATACTCCCAAACGGTTTTTTTGTTCTGCAGCCAAAATATGAAGTCCATTTATTTGATCGAAATCTTCAAATACTTTTTCCAGAATTTCTTCTTCACGCTTCATCATTTTTTCTACCCCCATCTCATCTTTCAATTGCACAGCTAATGCTGTTCGGATAGTTTGCAAAAAAGCAGGAGTACCTCCGTCTTCACGCATTTCAATATCATCAAAATAAAAGCGATCGCCCCAACTATCTGTCCAGGTAACAGTTCCCCCACCTGGGGTATCAGGAATACGGCTTGAATATAGCGCACGATTAAAAACCAAAACCCCTGCGGAACCCGGACCTCCTAAATATTTATGTGGTGAAAAATATATTGCATCAAATTTTTCCTTCGGATCATCCGTATTCATTTTAATTTCAACATAGGGGGCAGAACATGCATAATCGACAAAACAATAACCTCCATATTCGTGCACTAATTTTGCAATTTCACGAACACAAGGCTGAATTCCTGTCACATTTGAACAAGCCGTAACAGCTGCATAAATCTTATTTCTCCTTTTGTATTTTTCAAGTAATTCCTTGAAGCTTTTCATACACACATCGCCCTTATCATCAGGAGGAATAACTTCCACATCAGCAATCGTTTCCTGCCAGGATGTATGGTTGGAATGATGCTCCATATGGGTAACAAAAACAACTGGACGCTCGTCATCAGGAATATTTGTATATTTCATGAATTGATCTGGAATTTTAAGTCCAAGCATACGTTGAAATTTACTTACTATGCGGGTCATGCCAGAACCGGAAGTAAGAATAACTTCATCAGGGCCAGCGTGCACATGCTCCTTGATGATAGCCTTGGCTTTATTGTAGGCCAAAGTCATTAACGTTCCTGTATGCGTTGTTTCGGTATGCGTATTGGCAACATAAGGCCCAAAATCTTCACACATTTTTTTTTCAATAGGTGCATATAATCGGCCGCTGGCTGTCCAGTCAGCATAAATAAGTTTTTTCATCCCAAAGGGCGTTTCTATTTTCTTATCATAGCCAATGATGTTTTTTCGGTATTTCTTAAAGTACTTCTCAAATTCAGATTTTACCACTTTATCACTCATACACTCCAAATTTAATCTTTCTAAAAAAGTGCTAATTTACAGCATTCAATTGAGCTTTAAATTAACTATATCTTATAAGTATATAAATCAATATTTAAGCTTACGAAAAGGCTAAAATTGATATAAATCATCATGCTTTCCATTCTAAATAATGGGATTGCTGTTAAACAGAATTAATAAACCATGGAATGAATTCAAAAATTGACCTAAATAAGTATCTTTACATCTTAATATGAAAAATAAAAACACTCGAGATATCAAAGCAAGAAAGCTTGTGTTAACAATGCTTTCCTCGATATTTTTTGTCTTTTTGTATCTTGGAACTTTTGCTCAGGTTAATGTTACATCTACAGTTCCTTCTTTTCTTTATCTATGTGGAAACTCAGATTCTTTCACCGTAACAGTTTATAACACCTCAACTACTGCTACCCTCAGTTCTGTAAAATTAAAGGTAATTATGCCTGATGGAATGTTCTACGATACGGGTAGTGTGAGTGGAACCAATGTGAGCCAGTATAATATAGACACTCTCAATAAACCAATATTTAGCTTACCCAATATTAGCCCATCTACGAGTTTAAAAATTCGTTTTTATGCATCGGCTGGATGCAATTTAACTAGCAGCTCATTGCTTACAAATACCAATCGTGTTGATTACAACACGTCTAATTACTTCACAGCTAGTTCCGCTAATTATACAGTCAAAAAACCATCTATTTCAATCTCCAATATCACTAATCAATCAGCTACATTAAATAAATGTTTCGACACCCTAAGTCGGGCAATAACGATAACAAATGGCGGGACTGGATATTTGGAGAGTTTCACCTTTGTTATAACTTCAGAAGATAATGTTATCGTTTATAATATCAATAAAGGCTCAGTTGTAACCACAGGAAATACAACCACTGTTACACTCAGTAAATCCGACTTTCTGGGAATTGGTGATAATGATTCTATTTTTGAATATAACGAGAGTTTGGTTTTAACAGAAATTGTTGTTGCAGGAGGAATCGATTCTTTGGACGAAAGTTATGCGGTTTCCTGGGGTTGTAATAATCAAGTTTGTCAAACAAACACCAATTCTGCCTCTATTTCTATTAATCTCTCCAACGTACCAAACTTGGTTTTTACAGCATATCCCTACATTAACAGATGTTATGGAGCCAGTAATGCAAGTCCCCAACAAATTAGAATCATCAATACAGGATCGGCCAATGCTATCAATATAGATTTGACAGTTTTACAGACGATTAACCAGAATTATGCCTATTACAATAATTTCTACACACATATAGACCCAAATTCCTTCAATTTACTTTTAAAAGGAAATAGCACCACATTAACACCAATTTCTACAACGGGAACATCCAGTCGATCCTGCTTCAACACATCTATTCCCAAGGGAAAGGTGGTGGTTAGAATCCCCGAAATTAAAGCAGGAGATACGGCTCTGTTGCAATGGGATGTATATTCATGTTGTGCAGATGGAAGTCATCTTAATGGTTTTGGCTGGTCTTATAGTGCCGAGTATAAAACACCTTGTCATTGGAATCAGGTTTTTACCAAACCTCAATCACTTGGGATGTCACGTCAATTACAACGGGTTCGATTTAATGAGCCATTAGCGCCTGGGAATAGCATATCACAAGGAGTTAGTACTAAAATTGGTTTTGAGATTCTGGATATTTATGTATGGCCGGGACAAAGTAGCCAAATCTTTAAATATACTGTAAATAGTCCTAATTGTCTGGTGATTGATACGAGTAGTTTTACATACACAAATTATAATGATAATCTGCAATGGTTTCCCTATCAAAAAGTGATTTCAGGAAACGATATTGTATTGTATTTTAGCCCGTCAAACAGACCATCGGGATTTAGCTTTACGGATTCGAAATTGCGTTTTAATGTGGTTGGTGACTGTTTTGGATGCTCCAATCTAGGAGGATATAAGGACGTTACCTTATCAGTTAGCTATGTTCCAACCACGGTTTGCAGTTGTGAACAAAAATTGGGATCTCAGGTTAATAAAATACCACTTGTTTGTAATACTAAATGCACAACTAGTGCCTTAAATCGAACAAAATACAGCATCGTTCGAAATAGCTATGGATTACCAGATAACGACAATAATGGGTTTCCTGATGGCAGTGGCGTATTGGATATGTCAAAAATTGCTACTGAAAGAGCCATGTATGGTGATACTTTACGAATTACCATGGAGGGTAATGTTTTTGGCACGAACAATTGGATGAATGGCTATGCAATCAACACATTCTCGGAAAACAGGCTTAGCAATGTAGGCACTCAACTTACAATTTATGATGCCAGCGCATCAAGCTATTATCAATGCAGCAATATTTCCTATACCAAAAGCGGTAGCACCTTCAAATATGATTTTGGAATTGCATCCTTAAACTCAAATGGTTGTAGTATTCCAAGCACATATAAATATGCAAGTGGTGATTCTATTTTTCTTGTATTGGATTATAAAATCATCAGTAATATTGGGGGGAATTCTCGCTTTATTACAGTCAATTCAGATTACTATCTCAGTTATGTACAAAACCCAACTCAAGATAGCGCAAAGCATTTTTGCGGATTAGACTTACTTATTGGTCAATTCAACATTGTTGGCTATTATTATACGATTTATGGAACATCTGTTTATTATCCCAAAGCTTGCGAACAATTCACTGCATCAAAAGGATTTTACCTAAGTGTTGGCCCTTGCTGTAATAATTATGCAGGTGGAAATATGTTCCCATTTGAATATCGACCTTGGGCTAAATTATCCAAATCAATTGCAGTTATCCCATCTGGTTATAGTTTAGTCAGTGCTTATTTAAGTTATTATCGAACGACAGGAACTCGCTCAACTTCCGTTCAATATGTTTACGACTTAACTCCCGACTATCAGAATGGAGATACCTTGATGTTTGATATTGAGCAGTATTTTAATAGCGGTCAACTTCACAAAAGTGATGATGGGTTTCATGGTTATATCTACCTTACTTTGATACCCAATAAATGCGGATTTGAAACTCCAGCAGCAAAAGAAATCAGCTGGCAGTATGAATTTGTCCCAACTTCAGGCTTTATGCCTCCCATCTGGACGAGTAACTTCAGCAATAACACCGTAAATAGCTCGGCACCCAACCTTAAAATACAAGGTCTTTCAACCCATCAATCGATTGACACATCTGCCAATTGGCAATTTTCTATCAGTAATTTGTCAGCAACTTCTTCAGCTGAAAATAGCTGGGTAAAAGTAAACTCTGCCTCTGGAAATATTTACCCTTTATATATCCTGAACACACTAACCAGTGCGGTAATTTATGAGACCAATGGCTATTTTAATTTGGGATCGCTTAACACCTCCTCAAACAAAACTTTCAAGCTTTTTGCTTACCACAATACTTGCATTAACGACACTTTAAAACTTACATCAGGCTGGACATGCGATACCAATTATCTATACAATACACCTTTGTGTTCAAGCGATTCTACCTTTTTGTTTTTAGAACCTTTATTGGCAAATCTCGAATTACAGGTTTTTACTCCTGCTGATACGGCCTATTTATGTGATACGATTCATTATTCGCTGGAAGTATCTAATTCTCTACGAGGAAAAGCTTATCAGACAAAAGTTCAATTACAAATTCTTCAAGGCTTAGACATTATTCCATCCAGTTCTCTATTCAAATACCCTTCAGCATCGTCATTCAGATTAATTTCAGACCCTGTATACAAAGGAAATGGAATCTACGAATGGGATATGGAAAGTATTGACAGCACGATTAACAACTATGGACTCTCAGGAACTGAAGATACTTCGCTAAATTCTTTGTCTATTAAATTCAGCTTAATTAGCAACTGTAATTACATTTCTGGAAGTAAATTTACGATCAGAACATTGGCAAAAAATGCGTGCGGTTCTCAAGCCAGTGCATCCGTTGCTACTAGCACTCCAACTCGCATTTATGGTGCTTCAGAGCCTTACATTGCAACTATAAATGTAGTAACTGATACTGTTAGGATATGCAGCGGTATAGAGACAATTAAGGTTCAATTCACTAATTTAGGTCCTGACAGTACAGGCGATGTGGATCATTTATTACTTCAATTACCACTAGGCATAAACTATAATGCCGGATCCACCAATAAGATTTATAAGGCCGATTCTTTAAAAGAACCATCCATACAAACCATCAGTGGATATACTGAATTAGATTGGACCATTCCACCCGGATTGCAAAGCAATGCTCTTATGGAGTTTGAGTTCAGCATTCATCAGGATGATGTACTTACATGCTCAAAATATCCATTGAGTTTTCAATCGGTTGTATTGGATAGTTTGTTATGTCTGGCTTCAAACGACACATGTGAATTCAGATCAAGTACCGGAATTCGAACAGATTCCTTAACAGTTTATAAGCCTGATTTAAATATTATCACTTTTCAGGCAAACGCTAATATTATTTACCCAGACTCAGAGCTAGTAAATCTCACCTTGACAATTCAAAATGGGGGAGCAAAAATTCCTACTGGAGATACTACCTGGGTTTCCTTTTATCATGATTCGGATAGAGATAATTTGATTTCAGCAGGTGATTCTTTATTTGGACGTCTGTATTATGCGGATTCAATCCGGAATAATCAAACAATCAGTCTTAATGGAATATTCACTCTAGACACAGCTCATGTTTGCCCAATAATAGCTGTAATTCATCAAGATACAGGCATGTTTTCAAATTGTATTTGTAATCAGAAAACTTATCTGCTGGACAAAGTTGAAATTAATTATGATGTGAATGATACATTTATTTGTTCGGGCGATTCATTATTTCTTCATTACGACTCCTTGTCAAGCTATACTTACCAATGGAATCCAACAGCCGATATTATAAATCCCAATTCCGCTAATCCGATATTTCTATTTAAAAACACTACAGCAAGCCCTATTAATAAAACATTCACAATTACAACTTATCGAACTTTTGGTTCATGTCCTTTTACAGATACCTTAAATATACTTGTGTATCCACAGCCAACGGTCAATTTTCAGATCAACGACAGTACACAATGTTTGAATACGAACAACTTCATTTTTTGGAACAATGCCAATCTTCCTGCTAGCAATTTGAATTATTTCTGGGACTTTGGAGATGGCACAAACTCATCGCTTGATAGCTCATCAACACATGTTTATTCAGATACTGCAACTTATCAGGTTAAAATGGTTGTTAGTACTAACCAAGGATGTATTGATTCAAATACCAAGAACGCCCACGTATTTATCAATCCAGTAGCTGATTTTATTGTAAATGATAGTTCTCAATGCTTTAATGGAAATGTATTCTCTTTCACTAATAATTCATCGGTTGCTATTGGCAATATGACCTATTATTGGGATTTTGGAGATGGATCCAATTCTACACAAACAAGTCCTGTCCATAGCTATTCAAACACTGGAAACTACCAAGTTAAACTGATTGTTTCATCAGATAACAGCTGCCAGGACTCCATCATCAAAAATGTGTATGTAAATCACATGCCTATTGCAAATTTTAGTATCAATGATTCATCGCAATGTATAAATGCTAATTATAGTTTTACAAATTTATCGTCATTAAGTTTCGGTAGTTTAAATTATGTTTGGGATTTTGGTGATGGAAATTTCTCTACAACGACAAATCCAGTACATTTTTATAATTCAATTGATACATTTTCTGTAAAACTAATTGCGATTTCTGATGCAGGATGTCGAGACTCAATTGCTAAAAATGTTTATACTCAGCCTATTCCAACAGCTGCCTTTGTAATTAATGACAGTGCCCAATGTCTTAACAATAACTCCTATACTTTTACAGATAGTTCCAGCATAAGTATTGGAACTATTTCCTCCTACAAATGGTTTTTTGGGGATGGGGACAGTTCTATATCACAAAACACTTCACATGCTTATAGTAGTGATGACACATTTAATGTTTACTTGATTATTCAATCCTCAATTGGGTGTACAGACACTTCAATAAGGCAAATCATTGTATATCCAGAGCCCATAGCTGATTTTGGCATCAATGATTCACAACAATGCTTTAATACGAACCAATTTGTATTCTCAAACAGCTCATCAATCAACAGCGGCACGCAAACTTATCATTGGACATTTGGTGATGGAAATTCATCCTCAGCAGTAAATCCAGTCTATTCATATGCAAGCTATGATACTTTCACTGTAAAACTGGTGAGTACATCCAATGTAGGCTGCAGTAGTGATTCAAACAATAAGTCAGTTTATATATTCCCTAATCCAATCTCAAACTTGAGTGTCAACGATTCCCAACAATGTGTATTTGGCAATCAATTTATATTCACCAATAGTTCTTCTATTATCTATGGTTCACTCAGTTATGCATGGAACTTTGGCGATGGGAATACATCAACAGCCAATAATCCATCACATACTTATGCTTCAGATGATACGTTTACTGTCTGGCTTTTGGCAAACTCCAACCTCAATTGTAGCGATTCTGCTTTAGTAACAACTTATGTATTTCCGAAGCCATTACCTGCTTTTAGCATCAACGACTCCCAACAATGTTTCAATGGGAATCAGTTTGTATTTACTAATAACTCAACTATAAACACAGGTTCGCAGACATATTATTGGGATTTTGGAGATGGAAGTTTTTCTTCTTTAGCCAGTCCAACTCATAGCTATTCCACAGATGAT
>JABINZ010000277.1 GCA_018698135.1 Bacteroidota bacterium | reverse complement strand
CTTAAATCTTTACACTCTACACCTTCATTTATAACTAAGACTATAATATCCCCTCAACCCCCATTCTGGATTCAGTTTGTACCATTCTGGATTCAGTTTGTAACTGAATCCTATATTGTTCTGAATGTTACTAATTTAATATTTGCATAATAGGATCAAGTCACAGACTTAATCCAGAGTGTGACCAAACCCTAGTTTGATATTTGAGCATTGTCATTTGGAATTTGTTTGTTCTTTGAGTTTTGTCTTTTGAGATTTTATTCTTCAAACTTTGCACTCTAAACTCCACACTTTCGTTCATAACTAAGACAATAAAATCCCATCAACTAACTATCTTTGCTGCATCATAAATAGGGTAAAATTTGCAAAGAATAAGGTTATGATCATTTACTTCCAAGGTGCTGAAAATAAGTTTTTTGTTGTTGAATGTGAAGATTGGCTGAGTGAAGAAGAAGTCAAGCGATTGAGTTGGTTATTCAGTGATGCAAAAATTCTATTAGAGCAAAAACTAACGGGTTTATTTGTTGGTCCACGTAAAGAGATGATCACACCCTGGAGTACCAATGCTGTTGAAATTACCCAGAACATGGGAATCAGCAATATCAAGCGAATTGAAGAATTCCTGCAAGTTGAATCGGTAGAGGCTGAATTTGATCCGATGTTAGAAGTCATTTATCAGAATCCGGGTCAGAAAGTATTTGCAATTTCTAAAAAGCCTGAAAAGGTTGATATGATTTTTGATATTGGCTTATATAACGAAGCAGAAGGTTTGGCCTTGAGTGAAGATGAAGTCGACTATCTGAAAGGAGTTGCAAAACAGATAAAAAGATTATTAACAGATAGTGAAGTATATGGTTTTGCCCAGGTAAATTCAGAACATTGCCGACATAAAATATTCAACGGTAAATTCATAATCGATGGGGAAGAAATGGAGGAATCATTGTTTGAAATGATCAAGAAAACTTCCAAAGAAAATCCCAATAGAATTATTTCTGCCTATAAAGATAACGTGGCTTTTGTTGATGGACCTGAGATGCTGCAATTTGCACCAGAAAGTCAGGATAAAGCAGATTTCTTTTGTTTGAAAAAGAAAGAAACCGTCATTTCTCTAAAGGCTGAAACACATAATTTCCCGACTACTGTAGAACCATTCAATGGGGCTGCAACAGGTACAGGAGGTGAAATCAGGGATAGAATGGCTGGCGGTAAAGCTAGTATGCCCATAGCAGGAACAGCTGTTTATATCACTTCCTACCCTCGATTAGAAGAAAACAGAAGTTGGGAGCAAGCAACTGATGCCCGTAAATGGTTGTATCAATCGCCAGAAGAAATTTTAATCAAAGCTTCCAATGGAGCTTCTGATTTTGGAAATAAATTCGGTCAACCGCTTATTTGCGGTAGTCTATTGACATTCGAGCATTTTGAAAAACTCTCTGAAGAAGAGCTAAGAAAGTATGGTTTTGATAAAGTGATCATGCAGGCTGGAGGAATTGGCTATGGTAAAAAAGAAGATGCAATAAAAGATAGTCCAAAAACGGGTGATCGTATTGTGGTGATGGGTGGCGATAACTACCGCATTGGCATGGGTGGAGGCGCAGTGTCGTCTGTTGCTACCGGTGAGTTTTCCAATAAAGTTGAGTTGAATGCTGTTCAACGCTCCAATCCTGAAATGCAAAAGCGAGTCTGCAATGCAATTCGTGCCATGGCAGAATTAGATATGAATCCTATCATTTCAATTCATGATCATGGTGCAGGTGGACATTTAAATTCTATTTCTGAACTGGTTGAAGAGAGTGGAGGAACTGTTCAAATGAACAAACTTCCTATCGGTGATCCAACACTTTCCGCTAAAGAAATTATTGGAAATGAATCGCAGGAGCGCATGGGTTTGATTATCGATAAAGATAATCTTGAGCTCTTGAATAAAGTATCTGAAAGAGAAAGAGCTCCCATTTATGATGTGGGTGAATGTACAGGAGATCAGCATTTCAAATTTGAAGCTGCCGAAGGTCGAAACCCAATGGATATCGCACTTCCTTATTTGTTTGGCAAACCACCCAAGTCTGTTCTGGAAGACAAATCTTTCGAACAAAAATATCCTGAATTGGTATATGAAGAGAGTAAGTTGATTCAGTATATTGATGATGTTTTGCAACTGGAAGCAGTAGCTTGCAAAGACTGGCTGACCAATAAGGTAGACCGTTCGGTTACAGGTAAAGTTGCCAAACAGCAAAGTACTGGTCCAATCCAACTTCCGTTAAACAATGTAGCTGTTACGGCTATTGATTATAGTGGAAATAAAGGGATTGCTACATCTATCGGACATGCACCTATCGCAGGACTAGTCAATCCTGAAGCTGCGTCACGTTTAGCCATTGCCGAAGCGCTTACCAACATGGTTTGGGCGCCCATTGAGCAAGGATTGAAGGGTGTTTCCTTAAGTGCTAACTGGATGTGGCCTGCCAAAAATGAAGGAGAGAATTACAGATTATATAAAGCTGTTAAGGCTGTTTCGGATTTCTCCATCGCCTTGGGAATTAACGTTCCGACAGGAAAAGATTCGCTTTCCATGGTGCAGAAATATCCAGATGGTGAAAAAGTGTATTCCCCGGGTACGGTTATTATTTCTACTGTTGGAGAGGTGAGCAATATCAATCAGGTAGTTACTCCCGAACTGAAAGATGTAAAAGAAAGTAAATTACTTTACATTGATTTCTCAAATGCTACAAAAGAACTGGGTGGAAGCAGTTTTGCTCAGGTGCTTAATGGTTTAGGACAAAAAACGCCTGATGTAATTGACACTGATTATTTCAAAAAAGCTTTTGAAAGTGTTCAGCATCTTATTCAGGAAAACAAAGTTTTAGCAGGTCATGATATCTCTGCCGGAGGACTCGTTACGACTCTTTTAGAAATGTGCTTCCCTGTTTCTAATTTAGGATTAGAGGTTAATCTTTCTGGAATTGAAGCACAAGATAAAATCAAGTTATTATTTGCTGAAAATCCGGGAATTATTATTCAGGTCGAAGGTGATGATGCTCTGAGTGAATTAGCTGAGAAAGGAATTAGGGCCATTCAAATAGCGGAAGTTAAACAGGATAGAGTTTTTAATATCTCAAATATTTGTTCTTTGGATATTGACAAGATGCGTGACAAGTGGTATTATACCTCTTACTTATTCGATAGCAAACAGGCAAAACCAGAATTAGCGTTAGATCGCTATAACAATTATAAGAATCAAGAATTAAGTTTCCAATTCCCTCAAGGATTTACAGGAAAATGTAATCAATACGGAATTGATAAAAGCAGAACGCAAAAATCAGGAGTAAAAGCAGCCATCATACGTGAGAAAGGCGTGAATGGTGATAGGGAAATGGCCTATATCATGCACTTGGCTGGTTTGGATGTGAAAGATGTTCACATGACTGATTTGATTTCTGGTCGGGATGATTTATCAGATGTTAACATGATTGTTTTTGTCGGTGGATTTTCCAACTCTGATGTTCTGGGTTCAGCTAAAGGTTGGGCAGGAGCTTTCCTTTATAATGAAAAAGCAAAAGCAGCTCTCGACAACTTCTATGCAAGAGAAGATACACTGAGTTTAGGTGTTTGTAACGGTTGTCAGGTAATGACTGAACTGGAATTGGTTTATCCAAAACACGATAAGTATCCAAAGATGAAACGCAATGCTTCTGGTAAGTTCGAATCAGGATTTATTAATGTGGATGTATTGGAAAATGATTCAGTAATGCTAAAATCATTGGCAGGCTCACGTTTGGGGATTTGGATTGCTCATGGAGAAGGTAAATTTGAATTGCCTAAAGCTGAAAATGATTATTTGATCCCAATGAAATTTAGTTATGATGCTTATCCGGCAAATCCAAATGGTTCTCCACATGCTACCGCTGCCATAGTCTCCGAAGACGGGCGCCACTTGGCCATGATGCCTCACCTAGAAAGAGCCTTTTATCCGTATCATTGGGCCAATTATCCTGCCGACAGAAAGCAAGATGAAATCACACCTTGGGTGGAGGCTTTTGTGAATGCTAAGAAATGGATTGAGGGGAAGTAATTTCGGATTTCGAATCGTCAATTTCGAAATTCCTATCATAAACGTCATCACGATTCCGACTTTAGGAGGAAGAAGTGATCTCCTGAATTGAATCTTGCTATTTCTGAATCAAATCTTCAACTTATTTCTAATCTAAAATTCTTGTCTACCAAAGATAAGCGAAAATCCCTTATTCTGAATTCAAATAAACTATTGTTAAAATTTGTATAATCTGAGTCCTCTTTGAGTGACTCAGATGTGAGTGAATTAATTGAACAGAATTTGCATAGTTAATGGCTGTAACCTTAGCTTTTTAGCATGCGGCTCATAACAATACTCTCATCTGCAATCATCCTTCTGGCATTCACATGCTCAGCTCAGCAGAAAGTGAGTATAACCACCATGCGACCAGCAGAGATTTCACTTAGCTCAGATGTGAAGACTGTTTTAGTGGCCAATCGGTTTTATCCTGCGAATCAAGCACAAGATTCAAATCGAATGGAAGAACAGATAGCTACATCTCTTGGTCAGGATGCTTCGAATAAATGTATACAAGCTATAATAAGTCAGATTAATCAATGTAATCGTTTCGACACTATCATCCCTATCCATATAGCTGTTGGACGAAATCAGCAAATTTCTGAACAGAAAGTAAAAACTATCTGTCAGAAGTATAATGCAGATATTCTTATTTTTCTGGATGATTTTAGATTTAATAAGGAAATGATACAGAAAAGAAGGTGTATAGATATAACCTATCAGGCGCCATGTCGTAAATATGGTTTTTATTGGGGAATCAAAGATGTAAATCTGACGGTTGCATTAAAACTGTTTTTTCCAGAAGATTATACGAAGAATTTTGAGCTTCCTCTCTATTCAAGTTTTAACGAATTATATCCTGCTCATCATATTGATAGCATCCATTATTCTAAAGACGATGAATTATGTATAACAAAAATTACAGGACAATATGCGGGTTTGGAGTTATGCCGAAAGCTTGCGCCATATTGGGAAAGAGAATTCCGTTTTTTGTATGCTTATAGCAGGAAAGATTTGCATGATGCAGTTTCAATGATACAAGGTGGTGAAATTAGTGAAGCTATTGAAGTGTTAAAAGTGATTGAATCAGAAGGTTCTCAAAGTGAGCGATATAAGGCAAAAATGAATCTGGCTTATTGTTATGAAATGAAAGATGTTATTTGGAAAGCAAAGAAATATGCTACTGAAGCTTATCGAATGAAAGGAACTAAAGAAGCTTTGGAATTAGCAAACAGGCTCTACGAAAGAGATCTGGAACGAAGAAAACTGAAAGAACAGTTTGGAGAGTAGCAAAAATTAGAGGCTGTCTCAAAAGTCTTCCAAACCGTCATCCTCGCGAAAGCGGGGATCTCTATATCCCTGAATATGAGATTCCTTTTTGCAAAGGAATGACGTTCAAATAGTTATTTATTGACTTTTGAGCCAGTTTCTTTTAGATTCTATTCGAAAGAACTATTCTTTGATTTTATGAACAACCATTCCACTTCTTAGTTTTGGCTCAAACCAGGTAGATTTTGGCGGCATCACATTTCCTGAATCTGCAATGTCGATCAATTGTTGGATAGTTACAGGATAAAGTGCAAAAGCAACTTTCATATCACCAGAGTCAACTCTTTTTTCCAATTCGCCTAATCCACGGATTCCTCCAATAAAGTCAATACGCGTATTTGTTCTTGGATCATCAATGCCTAAAATTGGGTTTAATACATTGTTCTGTAAAATGGAAACGTCAAGAATTCCCATTGGATCCTCAGTATAGGTTCCAGCTTTAGCAGTCAACTTATACCATGTTTTATCCATATACATACTAAACTCATGCAGTGAAGCAGGTTTGCAAATCTCTGAACCTACTTTTTCAACGTCCATAACTTCTGTAAGTTTAGACATGAATTCTTCTGTAGAATTTCCATTCAAATCTTTAACAGCACGGTTATAATCGATAATATTCATCTGGCTACTTGGGAAAAGTACAGTCAGGAAGAAATTATACTCCTCATCTCCTGTATGATTTGGATTTGATTCTTCAATTTCTTTTCCAATTTTTGCTGAAGAAGCTGCTCTGTGGTGTCCATCAGCTATGTAGGTGAATGGAACTTGCTCTGCAAAAATCTTTGAAATATTGGCAATTGTACTCTCATCATTTACTACCCATAATGTATGCTTAACGCCATCATCAGCAGTGAAGTCATATTCTGGATCAGCTTTCACGATCTCCACAACCAAAGAATTCATGTCGGCAACATCAGGGTAAGTAATAAATACTGGGCCTGTGTGTGCATTTACAGTTTTGAAATGATTGATTCTATCCTGCTCTTTTTCAGGACGTGTAAACTCATGCTTTTTAATGATGCCATCAAAGTAATCTTTAGTACTTGAAGCAGCTAATAAGCCATATTGTTCCCATTCTCCCATGATTTGACGATAGATATAGTATTTATCTTGATCATCCTGAAATAGAACGCCATCGGCTATCATTTGGTTGAAATTGTCGCGACCTTTTTCATAGACCTCCATTGAATGAATATCAATGTCCTCAGGAAGGTCAATCTCAGCTTTTACCACATGATAAAATGAATAAGGATTTCCTTCTGCTTCAATTCTTGCTTCAGCTGAATTTAAAACATCATAAGGTTTTGATGCAACCATATGAGCTTTATCCTTTGCAGGACGAATACCACGAAATGCTTTAATTACTGCCATTGTATACTTTTTTTGTGAATTATATTATTTAAAATTATTTTCAAAACAGCAGCAAGTTTACATAAATGTTTGAAATAAACATAATCATTATGAAAGGCTTAAAAATAGCTGGGGTGATGAATTAGTATTCTGGTCTTTTAAGAATTTCAGAATAAATGATCGCATCAACAGGGTCAAATTTAAATGAATAAGTTTCACTTTTTTCATTGTAATTATTACCCGCCTCTTCTTCTTCATTAGATTCTAGGGAATAAGCATCATAATTCTGCTCATCCATGGAATGCACATCATCATAGGTAAAAACAGGTTTATATTCTGCCACTTTTGTGGCTTCCTGATAATTTTTCTCAATAGCTTCATCATCATAGTTGAGAAAATCATCCTCTTGCTGCGTTACGACCTGAGGTTGACTTGTGGTGCTGGCTTGCTGGTATCTGTTAAATTGCTCTTTTAATGATTCAAACACATTCTCTTCAACAACTTCTTCTTCCATGTTTTCAGGGGGAGGGTTGTTTTTTTTATAGGCTTTTTTAACGATAGGAACTATAATCGATATAGCAATAAAAAATATATATAACCAGGTTTCGAAATCCATTAGCTTTTGTAAATTGGCAGCAAATATTAAGTAAACTTTAGCTGTTTTGTTAAGCAAAAATAGCTGTAATTTTTCAAATCGTTAAATTAATTTGACATGGGCAAAACTCATAATTTTTATGCTGGTCCTTCAATTCTTCCTCAATATACAATTGATGAAACCGCAAAAGCAATAAAAGACTTCGCAGGGACAGGTCTTTCAATAATGGAAATTTCTCACAGAAGCAAAGAAGTGGTTGCTGTAATGGATAAAGCAGTTGCTCTTTTTAAAGAGTTATTAAATATCCCTGAAGGATATCAAGTGCTGTTTCTTGGTGGTGGTGCCAGTACACAATTTATGATGGTGCCCTACAATTTAATGGGGAAAAAAGCAGCCTATCTGACAACCGGTGGTTGGGCAGCAAAAGCTGTAAAGGAAGCTAAATTATTTGGAGAAGTAGTTGAAGTGGCATCTTCAAAAGAGAGCAACTACAATTATATTCCAAAGGGCTGGGAAGTACCTGCTGATGCAGATTATTTCCATATTACAACAAACAACACGCTTTATGGAACTGAGATCAGAGAAGATTTCGATATTGATATTCCTTTGGTAGCTGATATGTCTTCCGATATTTTTAGTCGCCCAATTGATGTTTCAAAATATGCATTGATATATGGAGGTGCTCAAAAAAATCTTGCACCAGCTGGAATCACTTTCGTTATTGTTAAGGAAGAATTGTTAGGAAAAGTTGACCGTGCTATTCCAACTATGCTGGATTATCGAACGCACATAAAAAGCGAGTCGATGTTCAACACACCTCCAGTACTTCCATTATTTGCTGCGCTAAAAACGTTAGAATGGCTGAAAAACAATGGTGGAATTGAAGCCATGGAAAAAGTTAATATCGAAAAAGCTGGTTTGCTTTATGATGAAATAGATAGAAATAAATTATTCAAACCTACTGTATCAGTTGTTGAAGATCGTTCGCTCATGAATATTTGCTGGGTGATGAATGAGGAATATGCAGAGCTTGAGAAAGAATTTCTTGACTTTGCTACTGCCAGAGGAATGGTTGGAATTAAGGGTCATCGTTCTGTCGGAGGATATCGTGCTTCTACCTATAATGCACTCCCTAAAGAAAGTGTGGTAGCATTGGTAAAAGTGATGCAGGAATTTGAATCCATGAAGTAAACGTATAAAATTAAATTCATGAAAAAAGTATTGATAGCTACCGAAAAACCATTTGCAGCAGTAGCAGTTGATGGTATAAGAAAAGTTATTGAAAAAGCAGGATACGAATTGATTTTGCTTGAAAAGTATACAGATAATGCCGAGTTATTAGCAGCTGTTGCAGATGTAGATGCATTGATTATCAGAAGTGATAAAGTAACGCCAGATGTAATCGAGGCAGGTAAAAACCTGAAAATTGTAGTTCGGGCAGGAGCAGGATATGATAATGTTGATCTTGCTTCAGCTACAGCAAATAATGTTTGTGTAATGAATACACCTGGTCAAAACTCAAATGCTGTTGCAGAATTAGCAGTTGGTATGATGGTTTATATGGCACGTGGCTTATTCAATGGTAAAGCAGGAACTGAATTAAAAGAAAAAACAATTGGAATTCATGCTTATGGTAATGTTGGCAAATTGGTAGGTCATATTGCTAAAGGTTTTGGAATGTCTATCGCAGCTTTTGATCCATTTGTTGAGAAGTCAGTTATGGAGGCTGATGGCGTAAAAGTATATGATAGTGTTGAAGATTTGTATAAAAACTGTCAGTATATTTCTTTACACATTCCTTCAAATGATAAAACAAAAGAATCGATCAATTACGATTTGATAAGTATGATGCCTAAAGGAGCAACTATTGTAAATACAGCTCGTAAAGAAGTTGTTTGTGAAGAATCATTGGTAAAAGTTATGCAGGAAAGAGATGATTTTAAGTATCTTTCTGATATTGCTCCAAATAATGTGCTTGAATTGATTGAAAAATTTGAAGGAAGGGTTTACAGTACGCCAAAGAAAATGGGAGCTCAGACAGAGGAGGCAAATATTAATGCCGGTATTGCTGCAGCAACTCAAATTGTTGGTTTTTTAGAAAGTGCTGATACAACCTTCAAGGTTAATTAATTTAATATTTGAAAATAGTTTCTGAAAGACCAGCTATTGTTGAAATTAGCTAGGATTAATATTTTCATAAAGACTTGTATTAATAATGAAATGTAGTATTTTTGTTGATTAGAGGAAAATATTAAATAGATTCTTCCGTTTTAACAAAACAAAAATCAGAAAAATTAAGATAATGGTAAAGTTCAAATCAATTCTAAGTATTTTAATTATTGGAATGATGATCATGGTATCAAGTTCTTGTACTGAAGATAATCCAGTAATTGTTCTTCCAGATGAATACACTGGTCCTACAACAAATGGCAATCTGGAAGTTTTTGTAAGACATAAAACAGTAGCAGGCGTGTTTATTGGTGGCGCTTTGGTAGAATTGTTTTTATTTGAAATTGACAGAACAAATGATAATGTGTATCAATCGAATTTAACACCAACGGTTAATACAACAGAAGATGGAGCATTGTTTAAAAGTCTCGATTATCAACGTTATTGGCTACGAGCAGGTTATACTAACACCGAAGGTAGTTTCTTGGGTGTGGGTGATGTGATAGTTGCCAAGGGATTTACCACTCAATATCATGTTGTTTGTGTTCAATAATAGCATTAAAATTATTTTTAGAAGCCATCTCCTAAACGGGATGGCTTTTTTTATGTACTTATTTGAAAAATTAATCCTAATTTCGGATTAAAATCAATTAACTATGAATACAAAAAATCTATTTAAACTCCTTTTCATTCTTGGAATTGTATCTGTATTTATTTGCTGTAATGAAGAGGAAATTCCTAAAGATGAAAAAGCAAGTCTGGAAGTATTTGTGAAAAAATATTCAGTAAATGGACCAAAGGTTGGCAATATTACTGTTGAATTATTTTTGACTAAAAATGCACGAGATATCGGGAATATCTACAAAACTGCAACAACACCTACTACCGAAATTGAAGATAATGGGGCATTGTTTGAAGATCTTTCTGCTCAAGTATATTATTTGCAGGCTACATTTTCCGACTCTGGTCATGTTTACGAAGGCATAGCTGAATTAAATGTGGCAGAGAAT
>JABINZ010000276.1 GCA_018698135.1 Bacteroidota bacterium | reverse complement strand
GTAAAACGGATATAACCATATCCAGTATGCGCTTGCCTGATTGCCTCCGTACTGAATATACACCCATTGTATTGAAAGCAGGAGAAAAAAGGAAAATTGAAGTTTATTTTAGTGCTTATATAAAAGAAGATTTGGGCTATGTTTTTGAACGCATGCAATTACAAACTGACGATCCTTTAATGCCTGAAAAGGAATTAATTGTTGTTGCTAATATTATTAAGAATATTAAAATACTAAGCGAAGAGGAACTTAAAAACACGGGAAGCATTCAATTTGATAAAAAAGAGGTTGATTTCAAGAAAATCAAACATGGTGATGTGAAATTTACGGAATTCAAATTTATGAATACGGGAACAGATCAGTTGGTGATTTATGATACCAAGACTGATTGTGGATGCACAGCCACTACACTAGGGAAAATGAGATACGAACCCGGTGAAGAAGGTTTGATAAAAGTTACATTCAATAGCAAAGGGAAAAACGGCTCCGTTCAGCAAAGTATTACTGTTACAACCAATGATCCCAATAATCCAGAGGTTTTTTTATTGTTAAGAGCTAATGTTGAATCGATTAATTAAATGTTTAAATGAAAAATGGATTTAAAGCTTTTTTCTTCATTTTCATCGCTTTTTTTTCAGGGATTTTAGGATCTGCTGTCTATCAGCGTATTTCTGATAGCAAAGTATCATCAAACCAACTAACAGTTCAGGGAATTCCAAAAACATTAGCAAGCGAAAACCCTTCTCGCGATTATGTCGATATTCCTATCAATGCAAATTTTGTAAAAGCATCTAATGCAAGTCGGCCAGCTGTAGTGTTTATTAAAGCCATCAAAGAAGGGAGCAATCAAAGCTATTCATTCCGCGATATGTTTTTTGATTTTTTTAGCGAAAGAGGTCCTTCTGTTTCATCAGGTTCAGGCGTCATAATTTCCAAAGAAGGATATATTGTGACCAATCAGCATGTGATCAAGAATTCGGATCGGGTTGAAGTGGTTGTAAACAATAGAAAAAAGAATTATAAAGCAACAATTATTGGTACCGATCCTTCATCCGATTTAGCGTTGCTGAAAATTGAAGCAGAAAATCTTCCGTTTTTAGAATTCTCTAATTCTGATATGGTTGATGTTGGCGAATGGGTGCTTGCAGTTGGTAACCCATTTAATCTCACCTCAACGGTTACATCAGGTATTGTAAGCGCTAAAGGGCGAAATATTAATGTTTCCAAAGAGCATTTTCCGATTGAATCTTTCATTCAAACGGATGCTGCAATAAATCCGGGAAATAGTGGGGGAGCCTTGGTTAATTTAGATGGGAAACTTATCGGTATTAATTCAGCAATCATATCCAGAACAGGTTCGTATGCAGGTTATGGTTTTGCGATCCCTTCCAATATTGTGTCAAAAATCGTGAACGATCTCAAAGAATTTGGCATGGTTCAGCGCGCCTTTATTGAATCAGAAATTATTGACATTGATGAACAGTTAGCTTCAAAGCTGGGTGATGAAAATACCACCGGAGTATATTTGAATAAAATTGTTGCAGAAGGAAATGCTGATTTGGCTGGATTGAAAAAGGAAGACATTATCATTCGTTTTAACGAGGCTAATATAAAAGACAGGGCTGGATTTGATGAGTTACTTGCTTACAGACGCCCGGGAGAAAAAGCAAGACTGGAAGTACTGCGTTCAGGAAAAATAATCAAGCTTGAAATAACCTTGGTAAATTCTGAAGGCAAAACAGAATTGCTTAAAAATACAATGATCGTTTCAGATAGGCTTGGAGCATCTTTTAAAAGCTTGTCAAAAATAGATAAGCAGTATTTTGGAATAGATTATGGAGTACGTGTAAACAATATCAAAGCAGGTATGATGAAAGACCTGAATCTTCCCAACGACTTTATTATTTTGCATGTAAACAACCAGAAGTTTGACAATGCCAAAGAATTGGTACAGGTGCTCGAAAATTCACGAGGCTGGATTAGTGTAAAAGGAATTACTCCAGAAGGGTGGATAGTAACAAGGAGTATTAGAGTTTATTAAAACTCAATTTTCATATAAAACTCAAATCATAAAATTCAATTGACAATTGGTTATTGTAGCGTTAGTGTGAAAATTGCCACAGATTAACAGATTTGTTTTGATGAGGTTAGTAAAATTTCTGCTTTGCCTAAGTATAAATGGTAATTCCATTCTGGATTCAGTTTGTAACTGAATCCTATATTGTTCTGAATGTTTCTAATTTAATATTTGCATAATAGGATCAAGTCACAGACTTAATCCAGAGTGTGACCAAACCCTAATTTGAAATTTGAGTATTGGTATTTGGAGTTTATTTGTTCTTTGAGTTTTGTCTTTTGTGAATTTAATCTTCAATCT
>JABINZ010000275.1 GCA_018698135.1 Bacteroidota bacterium | reverse complement strand
TAGGAACGGAGCGCTTAATTTTGAGAGTGTTTTCTTGGAAGTTAGTTGATATAGAATTAATTGATAATCTGTATCAGGCCAAACCATATGAGGTTTTTGCACAATACTAACAAAGTCTATACCATGTTTGTTATCCAAATTTATAGGTATGGACCTTTGCATGGGGCGACTAAACCATTGCTCTGTTCCTTCAAATCCCTCTATTTGAAATGGTTGAAGGTAAATATATGATGATTTGCCAACAACAGTAAAATATCCAGATCCATCATTGAGAAATACGTGAAGTCCTGAATGTCCGTCTTCCTCAAAGCCTGCTCCAGTGGAATCCACAATATCAATGCTGCCATTATTATCGACATCTAACAAATATAAATTCCCTTCGCCAGATCCATCATCAGGTTTTATAATATTCAAATCAGAACGTTTTGAATTGTCAATTCGCATGGTGGTTTCATCAATAAATGAACCATCCCCTTGATTTACAAATATTTGAATTGCTCTACCGACATAGTATGGAATTGCTCTTGTTTGTCCTATCAAAATATCTTTATAACCATCCCCATTGATATCAGCTGAATTGGCAAAATTATGTTTGGTATTGGTGCCAAACAGCCCAGTTGGTAACAGCTGAGAATTTCGATCTGAAAGAAGGGGTTTACCTTTACTAATCAACGAATATGAGTTTGAACCAGTTTCATCATCATGAAATACAATAAGGTCACCAATGCCATCATTATCAAAGTCATCAATTAACGAGGACATCATATAGTTAGCTGATGGAGGAGAATTTCCTTGATTTTTAGCCTCCTTGGGTAATTGACCGAGAACATTAGTAAAATTACCGACCCCATCATTCAAAAAAAGAATGCCACCTGCATAAAAATCGATATCTGAATCTCCATCAATATCGCCCCAGGATAAATCATGAGCAAATTTGAAGCCATCAGGCAATCCACCATTTTCTTGACCTTCAATATTCCCTGTAGCGTCGTATAATTTACCATCCTTTCCACTTAATAAAAGTAGATTCGGTTCGAATTTATTGGTATATGTCCCATCTGGGTTTCTTTTAATCATACCCATACCACCAGCCAGATAATCGTCTAATCCATCAGAATTAAAATCTGCAACAGCTGTCCTATATAGCATATGTCTTTTAATATTAGTGTAATCTTTAACAAGGTCATCTGACCTGTTCAATGTGCCTTTACCGTCATTTAAATAAAAAATAGGTTTTGAAGGTGTATCAACTCTATCTATTGTATGAGGAAAATAAACTACAGTTGTAACCAAATCCTCAAATCCATCCCCATTGAAATCACCAGTCTGTGCATTGTGGACATTATCGATACTAAAGATTCCATCCTCACCATTACAGTCATTAGGAGTTGGATAACAAACTGTTTGGGTGTAGGATTCAGTAATCTTAAAATAATCCATGCCAAAGTTGTCAATTTTAAAATAATCATTCTCAGTTAATGCATTTGGGGAAATATTGTATGGTGATAGATTCACTCCTGAAACTAAAGAAACAATAATACCTGAACAGCAGCAGCACGTTAGTACAGCGTTTATAATTTTTCTCATCGTATCGCGTTCCTAACTCATAAGTTTTAGCTTTGTCATATATTATTAATTGATTAACAAGCTATTGCTGCTCATTTTTTATCATTGAACAAAATTAATTTAACGTCCCTTTAAACCATAACAAAGTTCTTGTTATAGTTGAACCAAGGTTATCTTTCCAAAACCACCAATCCGCATTTTCAGAAAAGTAGGTAGAAACAAATTCTTTAATTCCATCGTTGTCCATATCAATAGGACATAATTTTTCTCCTCCCTGCCAAAATGTAAGATTATTCATTGCTTTTTCAGGTAAGGTATTAAAGTATCCGGAACCATCATTGATAAAAAGAACTTCATTGTTTTTCACTACAGGTCCATTAAATGTCGCATACTGACTAACAATGAGATCAATATGACCATCATTATTAATATCCTCCAAAAGAAGTATTCTAATCCACTGATCAGTTTCTTTAATAGGAATTCTGTAGCTTTCATCATAGAATGTTTTACCATCCCCACTATTAATTAGAACCTGCAAATGTCTTGAAAAACCATCCATGGGGTCATGTTTGGTCTGAGATAAAATTATATCCATATAACCATCATAATTTAAATCAGTTGACCATATACCAACTGTATAAACTTTATTGTTATATTTTTTAAAAAAAGATGATTTGGGTAGTTCAATATGACTTGAAAAAGCTCCATCTCCATCATTGAAAAATAACTGGTCTGGAGCGTTATTTCGCCCAACAATTAGATCTAAATCACCATCAGTATCAACATCTACGAACTCAGCTACCCATTGAGTTATATAATCACCATTAGCATTCGGTTGTTTAGGATTGGCTACTTTATCCCATGTTGAATATAGTTCTTTATCAATTAACATTTCGGGATGACTGGTGAAATTACCAGTTCCATCATTAATTAACAGTTCATGAACATTTGTTTCAAGAAGTGATACTATGAATATATCAATATCACCATCACCATCAACATCACCCACAGACATGCCGTGTTTAAAAGAAGCTGCTCCATTTTTCCCTACTGAACCAGAGTTTAGTTGATCAGAAGCATTATACATTCCGTTGTTATCAGAAAGTAAAAGTACAGCCTCTTCCCCCAAGAAAGGAGGACTTTCGTCACCAGTTCCAATAACTAATAGATCATCTCTTCCGTCACCGTTAAAATCTGCGATCTCCCACTCACATGGGTGTATCATGTATGGAAATTCGCCTGATATAAAACTATCATCCTTTATAAAAGATGTTCCACCTTGGTTAATAAAAAACATAAATGGATTATCATAAACTTGAAACGGAGCTCCTGGTGCGCCGTTCATTAATACTATATCTTTAAATCCATCATTGTTTATATCAATAGGTGCTATATGTAATATTTGAGCAGCATTTTCAAATTCAATATGGTCTGTATATTTATATTGAATCTTATTAACTTGATCAGTAAATCCCTTGATTATTATAACGTTTGAATAATCACCTTCACCCCCGCCGTTGTATGATTTGACTGCAACATAATAAGTAAAATCTTTGGGTAAAGTTGTCTGAAGTTTGGTTGATAGTCCCATATCAATTTTATTAAGAACAGGATTGGAATAATCAGCATAATAAAGATTATACCCCCAAGATCCAGGAACTGATGTCCAATTTAGATCAATAGTTTGTCCAGAGTTTGTCATTGTAATTTTTGATTCTGATGGAGAAGCAATAATTGGTTTGCTACTTAAAAACAACATAATCATGACTGTTAATAAAAGTAGCCCTTTTGTTTTCATAATTTCTCCATATTTACCTTGATATTCAGGGAATAAAATATCTCTCTTAAAATTTTATCATTAGACCGTAGCTTTTCGTCCCAGTTTCTCAAAAGGATTGGTTTTATCGTGTTTAATAAATTAATCATTAATACCTTCATCAGTCAAACAAAATACATCCCTATAGGTATAAACCCCTATTTTTAATACGTTACACTTTATTCCTTGAAATCTCCTCCCCCAAGTGCAATAAAACCAATAACAAACCCAGTTCCATATTCGACATAACCTGAAATGGGAGATTCTCATGTATCTATCTGAAGAGAAACGAGCGGAAATCAGGAAATGTATTGAAAATCAGAAATCTAATTCAGAATTCAATTCCGGAAAAAATAAAGAGAATCGTACTCAAGAGTTTCACGATACAGTTGGGGAAAGGAAAGTTTCCCAGATTTTATTTGACGCCAGGGATGGGAGGGAAGTGTTTACACCGTTTAGGTAAAGGAAAAAATATGCATATCAATGAGCTCAGAGAATATCAACTTGAATTTGAAAAAAAAAGACCAGAATTTAAAAAAAGGTTTAAAAAAATCTCACTGCTTAGAGATAGATTTGTAAGAGGTTATAGTGTTCTCAAAATCCAAAACTTGAAATTAGATGAATATATAGTTGGAAAAGGTGAAAAAACGTTTTGCAATCGCATCGAAAACGAACTGAATTTATGGGGGAATATGCATGGGAGCCCGTCCAAAAAGTTTGGTATATATTTCGGTGTCCTCGGAGACGATCAAACCCGAAAATACAGAATAGGAAAAAAAGATTTTGGTGATGATATACAAGTTGCTTTCTATAATGTGAAACAAGAAATCATCAAACTGATTAATGACGGTAAATCTGAAAATTATGAATCACTAAAATCCAACTTAATTTCCCCTATGTTTAAAGGGAAAATCTTATCGCTGTACTATCCAGAAAAATATCTAAACATCTTATCAGCAAAGCATTTAGACTATTTTATTTCTTTTCTTGGCATTGAAAATTCATCCAAATCTGAGTTGGATAAACGTTCCTGTATAATGAATTTTAAGAACTCAGATTCTGTCATGAAAGATTGGTCGATGTTAGAAATCAGCAAATTCCTTTATAAATCTTTTGGTAATCCAAACGATGAGACAAAGGATAAAAATCTACCAGATGAGTTAAAAGGACTAAAATTAAAAGACTTCCCTCCAATTGAAAAAATTAGAAGTGAAGTTGTTGATTTAAATATCTGTGAGTTTCCAGGAAAAAAGAAAAGTCGAAAGAGGAATAGAAAACCTGATTATGAGCGACAATCGAAAAACGCAAAAAGGATTGGAGACCGAGGTGAGCAAATTGTCCTAAAATTCGAAAAAGATTTTTTAAAGCAACATAGTAAAGTTCGTTTATCCAACAAGGTTAAACACATTTCAAAAAAGGATGATCGTGCCGGTTATGATATATTATCGTTTGACATTAATGGGGATGAAAAATTCATAGAGGTTAAATCAACTCAGAACCCAATTGGAAAAGGTCAGATTCAGATTACTGCTAATGAGTACAACATTTCTCAAGAGCTTTCTAATTATTATATTTACGTGGTTTATGATGCTGGTGGACTGAACCCGAAGATTTGGAAAATTAAAGCTAATGATCTTTTCAAAAATAAGCATGTTAAGCTAATTACAGTACTATATCGAATCGAATTAAAAACTGAAAAAATATGAAAACCATAAACAGAACATCAATAACCATCACCCCAAAGCAACCATACATTGACTGGGCGAATAGCTTTGAAGATGCAGAAAAATATGACACACCTCATGCGACAACGATCTTAATTCCCGATAAATATGATGAATTCAATTATGAAAACTATTTAAAAAAGGTTTTTATAATAATATTTGAAGAAGAGCTTGAATCCTGGATGGTGGACCCAAATAATTGGCCAAAGAAAAGAACCTATAAAATTTTTAAAAAATGGTTTGAAGTTATTTGTTCAGATATGACATGGGATTATGGAGTTGGAGATATTGAACATGATGAGTATTGAAAATTTAACAAATTTGAATAAAACATGAGGAGGTAAAACATTTAATTTAATGACCTATGTTCAGGTAGTTCAATCATTGGTCTATGTGTCTTTCTAATTGGTTATGTACCCCCTTTGTTTGATTTGATTAAATATTTTGTTAATTCAAAATTTTATTTCATGATGAAGGAGGTTTTTATGGAATCAATTATCATTTTGATTTGTATGGTGGTGGGGACTGCACTTCTGGGGCGTATGTTTCCAATATCATAGAGGAAGAATGAAATCGACGATTGAAATTACTGTTTATATATAGGAGTAAGTGCATGGAGGAGATCTTTTTCCTCCAGCGCCCCACCAAGCGAAAATATTTATTAATTCAACAATTTTTATTTCACCAAAGGTGAACAAATGATTGACGAAGTTCAACATATTTTTGTAGACGAATTCGGGAATCCAAGTTTAGAAACCCAAAAGTCAGCTGTCACAGATTATTTTATTATTGTTGCCACTTTAATTTCAGATCCTGACCTTGCAAATGTCGAAGTTTTGGTTGAAAAGGTTTCAAAAAAGTATTTTCAAGGAAGTGAAATTAAATCGAGCAATGTGAAAACTGATAATCGAAGAATAAAAATTCTCCAAGATATTAGTGAATTAAAAGCTAAGTATTATGTTCTGGCAATTGATAAGAATCAAATCGATAAAAAATCAGGTCTAATCTATAAAAAATCTTTTCTTAAATTTTTACATGGAGTTCTTTATAGACAACTATTTGAAGTTTACCCGAATGTCAGGATTATTGCCGATGAACATGGATATCCAGAATTTATGGAAGGTTTTAAAAAATACGTCAATAAAAACCACATTCCAAATTTATTCGAGAGATCCTCTTTTGATTTTGCAAACAGTAAAGAGAATAGCTTAATTCAAATTTCTGATTTTATTGCAGGCACCCTTGCAAGGGTCTTTGAACCAGATAAACGTTCAGATGAATCGAATAATTTTCTAAAAATTATCGGGGAAAATATCATTTGTATTGATGAGTGGCCAATAAAAAGTAATCCATTCACAGGGAAAATGGATATTAGCACCTCGGAAGGTGCGCCTACCCCCAATCTTAGACCACGAGACAAGATTTCTTAAGTGGAAAATGCGTGTCCTTGTTTCGTGATATAGGCGACCATTGAACCGCCTGTTTTCCTGTTGCCGTTGGTACTTT
>JABINZ010000274.1 GCA_018698135.1 Bacteroidota bacterium | reverse complement strand
ACAGATCTCTTTTTTATTATACCTTTACTTAACATATATTTTTTTACACCAATGATATTAATCTTTATTTTGGTATCATTGGTGTTTTATCAACATTCGACTTTGAACAACTTCAATATAAACTTTGTCTTTTGCCGATTCCTTCGAAATATCACTAATCATTATCACTTTAACCCCAAATGTCTCAATATCTTCCTTCAGCCAATGATAAGTGCCAGCAGGAACTATGGTTGGAACATAATAATCGACCAGACTTTCCTCAGTAATAGGAATAAATTTTAGCTTTTCAAAAGTAGGGGATAAACTATTTAAACTCATCACAGGGGCTGATCCTACAAAAAAGAAAGCATCAATTTGCTTATTTAATAAAGCAGGCATGGCATCTTTGAATGATAATTCAAAATCAATCCATTCGATACCTGTTTTTTCTTTTATAAATCGAGTTGTAACCTGAGTACCTTGTCCTTCCGCACCAATTGCAACTCTTTTCTTTTTCAAGCCGTTGAGGTTTTTTATTTTATTTTCCTTTAATGTTATACAATGGATTTCTTCCAATCCTAATGGTAGCAAAACAAAAATGCTATCAGTGCGCTTGGAGTATTTTTTGATATCCTTGAGTTGCTCATTAATTAAAACATCGTATTGCATAAAGGCAACCATGCAATCATCCGATTTTGTCAAACGCTTGAAATTATGCTGACTACCTTTTGAAGTTAATAATTTTACCATTGGGCTGCTATTTCTTTCGAGTGAAATAGAGTCATTCCCTTGCCAACCTGTCATGTAGATTGTATCGTACGAAATCATTTTTCCAGAAACCTCTTTTATATCATTACCCATTTCATAATAAGAGCCTCTTAAAAAACCAGTTAGCAAATCAACCTGGGAAAAAGCATTTCCAACAAAAGAAAACACTATAACTACAATTAATAAAGTTGATAATTTAGCATGCTTCATATTTTTGACTTTAATTGTTTGTTGTAAAATGTCTGAACTCTTATAAGTCAGTTATTTATGTTCATTATTATGCAAATATAATAAATAGCATGTGAAAGGTAATTTTAAAATTAATTATTTTATTGCAATAGAATTATTTTTAACAATATCATTGAAAAGATTATTCTATTAATAATTTGATTTTTGTTATTTTTGATTACAACTATTATTAAATCTAAAACATAATTAAAACATCATGAAAAGAATTTTTACACTCGGCTTAGTTATGATTGTCATGTCGATTTCAGTCAATCAAGTGAATGCGCAATGTCTTGGAGATACTATTTCACAATACACTGGTTTATATGGATATGTTGATGCCATGGGGGTTTCAGCTAGTGGATACGTGGCTACAGCTCATATGGGAGCCATATCGCTATATGATGGTGTATCATGGACCAATCATACAGTTACAGGCGCAAATGAGGTTGGAGATATTGCAGTAGATGATAATAAGAAGGTATATATAGGTACCCATTATTTTGGATTTATAGTCTGGGAAAACCCGACTACTTATACGGTTTATGATACCAATGATGGATTGCATAGTATGGAAATGGCAGGTATAAAAGTAGCCCCTGATGGAAAGGTCTGGATAGGTAGTTTTGGTGGTGGATGTTCTTATTTCGATGGAACTTCTTTTACTAAATTCAACTCTACAAATGGTTTAGCTGATGATTATGTAGTTGATTTTGCATTTGATGATGCTGGTAACGTATATATTGCTAATTATAATGGACAAATAAGTGTGTATGATGGTAGTGGCTTTACAATTATTACCCCTCCCGATGTAAACGAAGTTAATGGCGTAGCCTATGATGGAAATGGAGGACTGTGGGTAGCTGCTTATTCTCATGTTGCTAATTCATTTCTCATGCATTATGATGGAACAAATTGGAATTCAATCGCTTATCCAATGCAAACATATCCTTCACACATTGAATCAGATATGAGTGGTAATGTATGGATAGGTGCATGGAATGGCTGTTTTAAGTTTGATGGAAGCAGATGGAAAGTTTATACAACCAACGAAGGTTTATATGATAATCAGGTTTCGGGCTTAGGCATTAATGATTTTGATGAAGTATGGGTTGCAGGTAGTGATGGATTATCACTTTTAGGTGAATATAGTGAAGTGAAAGGTGCGGTAAAAGCTGGAGGAAATGGTGTCTGGGAAGGTTATGCTAAGCTCTACAAGAAAACCAATAGTGTAAAAAAATATGCACAATATGATTCAGTTGGTTTGTCAGGTGGTAATTACATATTTACCAATGTACCAGTTGGAAGTTACATTATTCAAGCAGTTGGCGATCCAGCAAAAGGTTATGAAGGCTATACTGGGACATATTTGGGTGATGTTGAGTTGTGGTCAGCAGCAAAAGTTATTAATGTCGCATTCTGTGATACCACCTACACCAATATTGATATAGATCTTATTGCGAAAGTAGTTGTTCCTCCAGGGAAAGGTTACATCAGCGGACATGTTAAATCAGCAGATGGAACAAGGGCCGGTTCAGAACCTATTAAAGATGTGGATGTTACCTTGCGTAAAGTTCCAGGTGGAGTTGTCAAGCAAACCAAAACTAATGATAACGGATTTTATGATTTTGATGCACTTGGAAATGGAGTGTATGGAATTATTATTGATTTACCTGGTTTAAAACTAGATACCATACGAACCGTTGAAATTACGGATACTGATACGACCTATGAAGATCAAGATTATGAAGTAGATTCCACCGGAGTTCATGCAGGAGATTTTAGCTCAATTGATGACTATCAAATAGTATCAGGTTCTATTGTTTATCCAAATCCAACAAATGGTTTACTCAATGTACATTTTACCAGTTCGATTGATGGACCGGTTACGATTGAATTGTTAAATATTAATGGAGCCTTAATTTATCAGAACAAAATTGATAAAAAGGGAGATTTAACAAATCAAATTGATATATCAGATTATCCTAAAGGAATATATTTATTGAAGTTGCAAGGTGGGAAATCAATGAAAATAATTAAAGTATTGCTTAAATAAGTGATTTAATTAAATAATAAAAGCAGTTGTCAAGACTGCTTTTATTATTTTTGGAAAAATAAATCGAATAATGAGGAATTCTAGTGCTGTATTCTTTTTTCTGGTATTCATTCTAATAACTCCATTGTGTTATGGGCAGAATGCTGTTGATAGTTTGCAGAATCTACTCAAAGCAGCAAATTCCAAGGAAAAAGCTGAAATTTATAATGAATTATCAACATTGCATTTGACTGATTCATTACTGCTCAGTTTTGCATATGCTGAAAGAGCATTGGACTATGCCAAACGAAATAACAACATCAAGGAAGAGTCACGAGCATATTACAATCTTGGTGACGCTTATCTTGAAGATAATAATCACGAAAAGGCATTAGCGCACTATAACAAGTGTATTGAAATCCGCAAAACAACAAAGGAGTATGCTAGTATTTCAGAAGCATATAATGGGAAAGGATCGGTTTATTACCGCTTAGGTGAGTATGAAACTGCAATTGAATTCTTTAATAAAGCGGTTGAATTTGATCGTAAAGGAAATGATTTTGAAAGCGAATCCAGTCGATTAAATAATATTGGCATTTCCTATAAAAAATTGGGCAAATTAGACAAAGCACTTGAATATTACGAGATAGCTTTAGAAATTGATGAGAAAAATAATTATGAAGGAAATATTGCCAATGATTTAAATAATATTGGAGCCATTTATAAAGCATGGGGGAAATACGATCAGGCAATAGCCTATTATAAACGTGCCCTTGAAATTGATAAGAAACTTGAAAAGCATGAGGATATCGCAATCGAGCTAAATAATTTAGGCATGGTATATTATTCCATGGGGCAATACGACAAATCTGTCAGCTATTATCAGGAAGCACTCAATGTGGTTAAATTATCAGGTGATGATAGGCAAGTTTCAAATTATTTAACAAATATTGGATCGGTTTACGATACATGGGGGCAATACGAAAAAGCGCTTGAATATTATAATAATGCACTGGAGCTTGATAAAAAATTAGATTTACAAGCCAATGTGGCCGGTGATTTAAACAACATAGGTTCAGTTTATTTTACACTGAAAGAATATGATGAAGCTGTTAAGTATTATGAAGAATCATTGCAGATTTTTGAGCGCATGAAACAAGAAGGGGCAGTAGCTTATTTGCTAAATAATATAGCCTCAGTTTACAAAGCATGGGAACAATATGAAAAAGCATTTCATTATTATGAGCGAGTGCTGGAAATTGACAAAAAGCTAAATCGTGTTGATGAAATTGCAAAGGATCTGGATAATATTGGACTTTTATATGTAGCTATGGGTAACTATCCAAAAGCACTTGATTATTACAAGCAAGCTTTGGAGATGGCAGAGTCTATTGAGGCTAAACCCGTTATTTTGAGTACATACAATTATCTTTCAGATGTTTACGACAAACTCGGTGATTATAAAGAAGCATTATCCTACTATCGAATGTATACCAGCTTAAAGGATACCATTTTTAATGAAGAAAAACACAAGCAGTTTGCTGAATTCCAAACAAAATATGAAACAGAGAAAAAAGAAGCACAAATTATAATTCAGCAAACTGAAATTGATAAGCAGGAAGCTGAAAATAAACGTCAGAAAGCGATAATTATATCGGCAGGCATAGTTTTACTGTTAGTCATATTTATGGTCATTAATGTGTCGAGAAACTTACAGCGTAAGAAACGGGATAATGAAATTATTGTGGCCGAAAAAGCTAAATCGGAAGAATTGCTTTTAAATACATTACCCTTAAAAGTGGTAAATGAATTAAAAGAGAAGGGCAAGAGTGAACCTGAGGGCTTTGAAAATGTGACCGTGTACTTTAGTGATATTGTTGGGTTTACAGATGTTTCTGCAACCTTGGAGCCTAAACTTTTAATTGCTGAATTGAATGACATATTCACCGCATTTGATGATATTATGGTTAAGAATGAATGTGAACGTTTAAAAACAATCGGTGATGCTTATTTAGCAGTATGTGGAATGCCTGAAAAGAATGAAAATCATGCTTTTAATATGGTTAATGCTGCTACTGAAATTGTCGAATATTTAGAAAATAGAAACACGAGTTCTCAGATTGAATGGAGAATCCGTGTTGGAATTCATTCCGGTAAAGTTGTTGGAGGCATTGTAGGTGTGCGAAAATATATTTATGATGTGTTTGGAGATACAATTAATACAGCTTCGAGAATGGAAAGTAATGGAGCTCCCATGCGGATCAATGTATCAAAAGTAACGCACGATTTGCTAAAAGATAAGTTTAGTTTCACCGAAAGAGATGAAAAAGTAGTGAAAGGAAAAGGTAAGATGCAAATGTTCTTTCTTGATAAATAATGGATAATTAATGATATCCACGACTGTAGATAAATTTTTTTAACGACAAAGTGAAATAAACTAACTTTGCCACAATTAAAGAGAAGCTGCCTCAAAAATGCAATATTCCCAAGTAAAAGAATACATGCTTAATAAGCTCGAGAAGGAATTAAACCACGAGCTTTATTACCATGGTGTTCATCATACCATAGATGTGATTGCATCCTGCAAGCGACTATCCGAAAGCGAAGGTATTAATGCAAATGATTTGCTTTTGTTACAAACAGCAGCAGTTTTCCACGATTCTGGATTTTTAGAGACCTATAAAGGGCATGAAGAAGTATCTTGCCGCTACGCAGGTGAAATGCTTCCCGGTTATGGTTATAGAGCGTCAGATATTGAGAAAATTTGTGAAATGATTATGGCAACACAAATTCCCCAAAGCCCTAAATCATTTTTATCGAAAATATTATGTGATTCTGATCTTGACTATTTAGGGCGTAGTGATTTTGATCCTATTTCTAATGGTTTGTATAAAGAATTGATAGCTTATAACATGGTTCAGGATGTGAAACAGTGGAATCGGATACAGGTTAGTTTTCTCGGTAATCACAATTATTTCACAAAAACAGCCAAGGACACCAGAGAAATAAAAAAACAACAAAAACTGGATGAATTGAAACTCATTGTTGCTTCATATGATGATAACTAGTTTTTTTGTTCTTTCCTTAACTTAAACTTACGGTCTCAAATCTATTAAACATCGGATTTTTATATTCATCCTAGGTGTTCCTTTTTATCAAAGCTGCGTACAAAACCGGTACCATTACAAGTGTTAATAAGGTAGAGATCAACAATCCTCCTACGATTGTCCAACCCAAGGGTGCCCAAAGTGTTCCACCTCCTAAAGTAAGTGGCACTATACCACCTATAGTTGTTAATGTGGTTAGTATGATGGGGGTAAAGCGAGTTTCACCAGCAATTTGCAAAGATTCCAAAATGCTTTTACCCGATAACCTGAGCCTGTTAGTATAATCCACTAATATAATGGAGTTGTTGATTACGATACCTACCAGTGAAATCATGCCAACAAAAGCAGTAAATGAAAAGGAATTCCCCGTAATAACCAAAGCCCAAATCATTCCAATAAGTGCAAAAGGAAGCGCAATAAAAATAATCAAGGGTTGTGAAAAGGATTTAAATTGCAAAACCAACACGCTGAAAATAGCAATAATCGCAATAATTAACGCGATGGCCATACCGCCAAAAGTTTCGTTCCTGCTTTCCAATTCACCACCAATCTTATAATGATAGCCTTCAGGAAAGTTATATGTTGATAGGTAATCCAAAACAGGAGCCATAATTTCATCCAACACAGCACCTTCTTCAACATCTGCAATTATGCGTGCAGTACGTTCTAAATCAGTTCGTGCAATTGTATTGGGTACTTTTATTAATTCGATGGAAGATAATTGCATGATGGGAATCATCTTTCCTGTAATGGCTTTGACATATATTTTATCAAAATCGGACGGTTTAATTTTAGTTTCGAAAGGCAAACGGAGTACAATATTATAATCTTTTCCGTTTTTATCTCTGAATTTTGAAACCGACATTCCATTTATTGCTGTTCGTATTGTTTTATCAATTTCATGAATGGGAATGCCCAGCATATTTGCTTTTTCCTTGTTGATATTAAAAAAGATATCAGTTCTGCTTTTTGCAATTTCGTTGCTGATGTTTATTGTACCATCTTGTTTGCTAATTTCTTGGTTCACATCTTCAGCAATTTCCTTCAGTAAATTGAAGTCTTTTCCTGATATTAAAACTTCAATAGGAGCAGTAATGGGAACTCCTTGTTGAAATTCTTTGATCACGATTTTTACTCCTGCATAACTCCTGAAATGGATACGAAGTTCATCAACTACTTTTTTATAGCTATCCTGATCGTTTGTAGTGAGTTGAACAAATATCTCAGCATAGTTTTTTACATAACTTCTGGTCATTACATTGTAGTAAATCCGGGGATTACCGTTTCCAATATTACTGGCATAAAAGGAAACTTCATTCATTGCATCCAATTTAGCTTCAATTTGTCGGGCAACTTCATCCGTTTTATGAATATTAACATCAGGAGACAACTCTGCTCTTATCATAAATTGTCCTTTCTCAGCTTTTGGAAAAAAGCTAATAGGCAAATATTGAAAAGCAACAAAACCTGAAATTAGCAATAATCCGAATGCAATTGATAATGATAATGTCTTGTTTCTCAAAGAGAAAGATAATAGCTTTCGATAAGGTCCTTCAATAAAGTTGTTTAGATATTTATTTACATTCTTTCGCTCTTTTGTTGGTAATTCAGACCCCCCTTTGCTTTTCATAAGCTTGCTGGCTATTAAGGGAGTTAGGGTGAGAGCGATGAGTAAGGAAAAAGTAAGTGTTGCAACAATTGTAATGGGTAAACTTCGAATAAAGTATCCTGCTTTGTCAGGCATCATAATAATTGGGATAAAGGCCAATACCGTAGTAATAGTTGCGCTAATAATAGGCCAGCCAATTTCGGATGCTGCTTCAATAGCTGCTTGTTTAGGATTATATCCTTTGGAAATAAAGCGATTGATATTCTCAATCATTACAATGGAATTATCAACTAATAATCCTAAAGCAACAACTAAACCTGCTATGGATATTTGCTGCAAACCAAAACCTGAAATATCAACTACAAACAAACCCATTATAATTGAAAGAGGAATGGCAATGATTACAATTAACGCAGATTTAAATCCCAAAGCCAGCAGAATAACTAAGCCAACTAAAACAATTCCTTGTAGCAAGTTTTTTTGAAATCCATTTATCCTGTGATTGACTTCATTTTTTTGATTGAAAACTGTTTTTAGCTGAACATTCTTATCTAATTTTTGTTCAAAATCATTGATCACAGGCTCCAGATTCTCAAATAACTTGAAAATATTTAAACCCTCTTTTTGCTGAATGCATATCCAAATTGATTTTTCACCATTATAACGGGCAAAATAATTGTTGTCTTCGTAAGCATAATCTACTTGAGCAATATTTTTCAGGAAAATTAATTGACCCATATATGCATTGATAACTGTATTTCTTATTTCATCTATATACTGATAAGTTCCACTCGTTTTAATGCCAAAACTTTTATTGGACAAATCAATACTGCCACCAGGGATATTTGCATTATTGCTTTTTAAGGCATTGGAAATCTGGTCGATAGAAATATTCATTTGAGCCATTTTTTCAAAATCAAGTGAAATTCTGATTTCTTGATCAGGAGATGCTATGATTTCCGTTTTTTTGACTCCATTAAGCTTCTCAATATCCTTCTTTAACTTTTCTGCTTCATCCTTCAATGCATTGAAAGATGCTGTTTCAGATACCAATCCTAATTGTAGCATCACTACATCGGAAGATGACCAGCGAAATGTTTCAATGCTGTATACTTCTTCAGGAAGTTTGTTTTTTATCGAATTAACTTGACGAACAACTTCATCATATTTTTTTGATGCATTGGTATTGAAATCAAACTCAACACTGGTGATGGTAACACCATCTCGAATAAATGTATTAATGCTTATAATATCGTCTAATTCATTTAGCGTTTCTTCTATGGGAATTGCAACTAACTCCTCTAAATCGTTTGGATTGGCACCTGGGTAAATAGTATATACTGATGCTCCGGGTACGGTCATTTCCGGATTTTCAGTACGGGGCATAAATAAATAGGAATTAATGCCGGCAATGGTAAATAGAATGAACAATAAAATGGTGAACCGATAGTTATCTATGGCCAGTTTTGGAATCAACATGATTTTGCTAGTTAATAATTTCAATAATAGACGATTCATCCACATAGGTTGAACCTTCTGTTATAACTTGAGCGCCTTCAACTATACCTTTTTCCACATAAATAAATTGATCATCGAAGGAAACGATATCTAGTGTGGACTTTCGCACTGTATTATTTTCAATCAGCATGAATACTGCTTTTGAAGCCTCTAATTCAACAAGTGCATCAATTGGTATCGCAAATAACTCCTTTTTTTGAGCTGGATAAATATTAATCTTTGCGATAAATCCAGAGCGTAATTCTGCATCATTTTTATCTATAGCAAGTTCAATTTCATATGTTCCAGAATAGGGATCAGCCATAGAAGCAATTTCAATAATGTGAGCGGTGAATATTATTTTAGGATATGCATCCACATATATTTGAGCTGAATCGCCAATTTGAAGTTTTACAATGTCTTTATCTGTGATATTGGTTCGTACAATCCAGCTCTCACCTTTTGGCGCGAATAGAAACACAGGATAGCCAGGTCCTACAATTTCGTTGGTTTCGTTTAATTTTTTCAGGATTATACCATTTTCAGGGGCTTTTATTGTGGAATATTTTAAATTAAATTGGGCAATTTGTGCATTTGTCTTTGCATAATCCAATGCTGTTTTTACATTTTGAAACTGTTCCAAAGTTGCCACACTATCTGTATAAAGATTTTTTACCCGATTGTAATCTCGCTGTGCTTTTTCAACAGCAAAATTTGCCTGATTATGGTGTACTTGTATTTCTGAGAGGTTCAGACTAGCAAGGACTTGTTCTTTGTTCACAGGTTCTCCTTCCTTCACTAAAATATGTTGGATAAGTCCGCCTGTTTTAAAGCTGAGTTTTATTTCTTTTTGCGAATATACCTTTCCACTACTGTGTATGCTCTTGTTCAGAAACACTTTTTCAATCGTAACAGTTTTGACTTTTATGGGATCTATTTCTTTTTCCACTTCTGCTTTTTGTTGACAGCTACTGATAATTAAGATTATCAAAAAAGGGATATAACATGCATATTTTTTCATTGTGTTTCTATTAATCTGTAATAATTGTTGTTCCAGCCACTTTTTCCAATTCAACCAAAGAAATAAGTAAATCGTATTGAAGCAAAAGCAATTGCTTTCTTGCTCTATTCGTGGTGTTTTGTGAATCAAGATATTCCAGCAGACTGACGAGTCCTTCTTTATGCTTCTTGTTAATAATTTTGAAACTTTGAGTGGCAGCTATTAATTCTTGAGTTGCTGCAGTGCGTTTATTATTGATGCTTTCCACGTCATAATAAGCATTCATTAACTGCAGTTCAATTTGAGCTTTTAATTCTTTTTCTCGTAAGGATAAAATTTCCTGATCAATTTTTGTTTGCTGTGTTTTAGATGCATTTTGAAACCCTTTAAAAATATCCCAGCTCAAAACCAAAGATGCCATAGCAAAATCACTTTCATTATTAAATGCATATTTTTCTCCTTGAAAACCATAATCAACAACTGCAATGATGTTTGGTGTTGCATTATATTGATCCATTTTGAGTTTGTAATTGAGAATTTGACTGTATTTATTTAACTGGGTTAATTCTTCTCGTGTACTTAATGCTGATTTTTGCAAATGATCCATTGGCAATACTTCCGTATTTTGTGATGCTGATTCGTTTGTTATTTCAGAATCCAATGGTTTATTGAGTAAAAAGTTAAAATAGGCTTTGGTCATTTGTATTCCTTTATCCGCTTCTGAAAACTCTTGATCAAGTTTGCTGATTTCAGCCTGTGAGCGATAAATATGATCAATAGTTACTTTGTCGTTTTTGTATAAACTTTCGTTAACACGAAGATTCTCATTCAAAAGCAACTTGATATCTTCCAGCAATAGCTTGTATTGACTTGCTTTTTGAAAATTGTAATATGCAATCTTAATTTCTGCTACCAAATTCTTTTTGTATAGGTCAAGGCTAATTTGAGCAGATTCACTTAGTTTGTTTTGGATTTTCTGATTGAAATATATCTGTGGATTAAAGAGTGGTTGAATCAACCTGATTTTTGTTTCCTGCTCTTTTGGCCTGTAAAAAGGAAATTCTTCATTGTCTAAAACAATGGGCGGATCAGTTGGAAATCCATGGAGCTGATATAAATTGTTTAAGTTGGCATAAACAGGGTTCAATAAATCGCCAATTGGAAACTCAATAATACGTCCACCTGTAGAAAGTGAATAGCGTGCATCTAATGTTATAGTAGGGTAGAAGAGGCCTTTTGCTTCCTTTAGCACTAACAAGCTTTTTCTATAATCTGCTTCTTTTTGCTTGATGGCCAGATTGCTTTCCAAGCCATATTCAACATATTCATCCAGTACTTGCGCATGTGTTTGAAAACAGAAAAGTAAGAGACTAAAAAGGAGTAATTTATTCATGATTTGCTTCATTATTAATAATTCCATTTAGTAAAACATTAAACTGATTTTCAATCATTTCAGATTTATCCAGTTCAAAAACATCCAATAGTTTCCCACGCAGGGCAACAAATTCAAGAAATCCATTAAGTTGTGACCAAAGTATGAACGTCAGTGCGTTGGGATTGATATCTTGTCGAATACTTTTATCGTCTTGTCCTTGTTGAATTGTTTGACTTACAATGATAAGTGGAGAATCTTTTTCAAGTATTTTACCTTTCTTTTCATCTGCTATTTTATCAAATTTTGTAGCATGAAACTCCATCATTACCTGAAAATAACTGTAATGCTTCTCAAAGAATTCAATATAAGCTTTGCCAATACTTATTATATTTTGAAGACCATTTTTTGTTTCGGATAAATGTTTCTTAAACAATTCAGTCATGATAGTCATCCCCCTGATAATAATGGCATAATGCAGGTCTTCCTTGTTTTTAAAATACAAGTAGAGAGTTCCTTTGCTTAGCTCAGCTTCATGTGCAATATCATCCATGGTGGCAGCATCAACTCCTTTTTTAAAGAATACTTTCTCGGCTGCATCAATAATATCATTTAATCTGCGTTCTCGATCGCGGACTTTACGTTCAGTTATACCCATAATTTATTTCATATTTACAAAACTGACTGACAGTCATTTAATGTGCGAATATATAATTAATATATTAGAGTGTAAAGTAAATTGTTGATGAACTCCTAAAAACAATAAGAGATGCCACCTAGTTTTGCTGTAAGTCTTTAGGATTCAATAAATCAAATTAAACCCCAAACCTGTTTGAATATCGGGTGCATTATCAACACGGAAATCCTCTCGTAAATAAGCTGAAAACGAATATTTTCCTTTAGACATGGAGATGAAAAAGTTATTGCATGTTAAGGTTTTAAATAAGTGAGAAATAGAATAGTGCCAATGACTGCTTATTTTTTCACCCTTCATCACCATCGAATTAAAGTCGTCTATATTATTATATGCACTTTGCTTAAAGTATGTTGTACCTATGGCAAAATTCCAATTTCTATTCATTTGTTTTTGATAACAAAATAGTAGTTCAGCGCTATATAAATATGGATTGCTGCTAAGTTCAATTCCTGGCCTAAACATGAGGACTTTTTGCTGTAAAGCTCCAGCACTTAATCCAATTTGTATTTTGTCATGCTTTTTAAACAGGAATTGTTTATTGATACTTGCATTAATGCCGAAATCCATTGATGGGTTAATTTCATTGATGTTAAATCCCGATTGCAATCCAATTGTTAGATGTATGTTTTTTTCATTGAGTGATTTTATGTTTGGATAATAGAAGTAAGAGAATTCGATTCCAGAAAATAACTGATTACCTCTACCTAAAATCATTGTTTTGCCAAATTGATCTGTATAGCTAATTCGTGTTTTATTTAAGCCATAGCATTTTCGTGCAAAGCAATCATCGTCATTTGCAATATTTGAGTGAATCCATTCAATAAAAGCATCATTAGTGACAAAAGATAGAGGGAACTTTCCTGCATCTAATGAAAAAAAACGGGTATTTATTTTTAATTCTTGCTTTTGAGAAATCGGAATATCCAGTCTAATTTGATAAAGCCTGATGATTGCATCTGCATGTAGTTCAATAAATTTTGATGGAGAGTTTAGTTCATCGAAATGCCAATGTCTCTTGTGCCAAACATAAGCTGCTAGATTTTTTTTGTCGGATTCATTCAACGGCATATAACCTTTAACTTGAGGCAACCACACATTCCCATTTGATATATATACGAAAAATGATTTTTTCATGGGTGGTTTCAGCTGGAAATTATGATTCATCCTTGACATGAGAATACCAAGAGGATGGGTTGATAATGTATTTGGGAAGAAAATTGGACTATCATTTTGTAATAAGTCGTTCACTAAACTACTGTCCGTTTGTGCAAAACAGTTTCCACTTACTAAAAACAATAAAATCAAAATATACTTCATAGAAATTTGCAGACAATAAAGTATTAAATGGGCAAATTAGTTTAGGAAGTAGGAATGGATTGTGTATCCAGCAATTGTAAATATAAGAATATTTTATATTTTAGTATAAATATCTGAGAATCAATAATCAGATAAACTATGAAATGAAGATGTCGTTTAGCTGTCCATTTATTTTTTCAATCCAGCAATTACGTCATTTTGATTTCTAATTCTGCGACAAAGGATTTTAAGAATTCCTTTAGCGACTTCCATGCGTTCCGACATCAATTCATAAAATGCTTCCTGATCAAGGCGCAGTAATAATGTGTCTTTTGATGCCTTGGCAGAAGCGGAGCGGGGTTCTGGATCAAGTAGTGCTAATTCCCCAAAGAAATCACGATTTTTAAGTACAGCAAGACTTAGGTCGCCATCATGGATGTTTACTTCACCTTCGTTAATAATATACATACAGGTTCCCATGTCGCCTTTAGTGAATATGCTTTGCCCTTCTTCAATACGTTCTTCCTTAATAATGTTGGCAATATCCACTAAAATGTTTTCCGGGGTTTCAGTAAACAAACTGGTGCTTTTTAAAATAATCACCTTTTCGATATCAAGAAGGCTTCCATGCGAACTGTTTTCCATAAGTGATTCAAATTTATTGTTTTCGATATATCCTTCCAAAACATTACTGTTGAATGTTGCGTTTTGGTTGATACGGAAAAGTGTGTTTTGGGCTGCTTCACTAAGTAATTTGTTCTGGTTATCCAGATAAGGTAAGAGGAGTGGAGTAAGTTCAAATTTAACGAAATCAAGTATTGATATGATGGCTGAAACTTGTGTCCATCGATTGAATTTATTGTCTTTTTCCCGCAATATGGTTTCGGGAATAGATACTAATTCGGATGCTACTTTAACTTTAAACACGTCCAGTTTTTTCACTCTTTCATCCAAAGGCATATCTTCGAATATAACAGACAACTTGATTGCCATTTTTTTGCTAATCAAATTATCAATTATCTCGAGTGCATTGGCTTTACGTTCTGAAAAATCTGCCAGCAAGCCTTCTCTGGCTTTATACACAGTTCGCGTATCGTATAGGAAAGAAAGTAAATTAAAGAGGTTCTCCTTAACGATTAGCAATTCAATATCCAATGCAGTAACAAGTCTCTTATTTAAAGATTTTTGTTGATTGAGGATGAAAATTGCCTGATATAGCCAACTAGCCTGATTGAACTGATCATCAAATTTGTTTCGAATCAGAGAATCGTCACCAGACACTTTATAATTCGATTTCCGCAAACTAATCAATGCTTCATTCTGGATTTTACAAACACTAAAGTTCATAAATTTCAATAATATCTGCTGTGCGTGTGGACTGGCAATATTGCCCAAAACTCTACACAATCTTACAATTTGTGATATATGATATTCCTTAGCAGGTAATTTGTCAGCAAAAGTTTGAATATAACTTGTGCTCACATCACCAAAACTTGATAATGCCTGCATGGCCAACTCGCTATAAACTGTATGTTTTAGAAAATCAATCAAATAAGGAATAAACCTTGGGTTAAGCGATGTTGCACTTGCTTCAATGGCAGCTCGAACAAGAGCGGGATCCTTGTTTTCAAAAAAGTCTAGAATGGGTTGAAAGAAGTTTTTTATGGCTAAATCGCGTATGATATGTGCAGCAATAATATTTTCCTGCGAATTAGTTGATTGTATGAGTAAAAGTAATTGTTGACCTGCTAATACCACCGGCTCCAAATCCCCACTTTTGAGTAAACCAGTAATGGCACCTGTCCGAATGTGTGGATCTTTATCCTCAAGAAAAGGGAAAATATTGCTAAGTTCATTTTGCTCAACCATACAGTAAGCGCGAATGGCTGCTTCCCTGACCTGACTACTTTGTCCAGAAACGATGAAGGAGTATATTAATAACTCCAGACCTTTTATTTTTTCTGATTCAATTTTACTAAAAGCATATTTTTTCACCTCATCAGAGGGATGTTTGAGCAGTTCTGGTATAATGGTTTCTTCATCTTTCTCATCTAGCTTAAATAAGAGCTCGGATGAATAAATTGTTTCTTCAGGATAGGGGCTATTCAGTTTCTTTAATAGAATATTCTTAATTAGCTTGCCTTGAATGGGCATTTCTGAGCCTTCAAAGAATCGTTTTTTCACCGCATTTTGAAGCACAATAATGTATTGCCTATTGGTAATAAACACAATAACCATCCAGACAACTAAAGTGAATATCAAAAGATAACTCACCAAACCCAAATTAATTTGATCCTGAAAATAAATAAGCAAGAATAAGGTAATACCTGCTACGGCCAGAGCTATAGGATTTAAGAATCCATTCACAATAGTATGTCCGAATAAGCGTAACTTTTTACTTAAGGGTTGGATCAATGAAAAGAAAACAGGTTCAAAGATGGAGTATCTAAATAACTCAAGAGAAAAGGCAAGTGTAGCAAATAAACTAAAGAGCAAAGCTTCTTCAGCAGAGAATAAACGGTAAAAAATAATACCGGCTGTTATGATAATGAATACAATAGGTAAAAATAACAGGCTGTGTTTAATGCCTAGTTTGTCGATTATTCGTCCTGTTAAAAACATTTTGATTAAAATGGTTACTCCTTTGTTAATACCAAAGAATAACCCAAAGAAAACAGCTATTTCTTCACCTGTAGTGTATTTGTTCTGCACATTACTTAAAAAGGCAAAATCAATAAATGTGAATGAAACGATGGCAACAAAAGATAGGATGGAAAGTAAAATTATAAAGTCACTTTTAAGGTATTTCTTTAAAAGGCTTTCCGAATTATCTACTACTTTTTTTACTGTGGATTGATCAATTTTATGTTTACCATATTTTTTTATGATTTGGTTCAGGAAAAGTAAACAAACCATAAAGGCCATCGCTGCAATAAGGATTAGATTTTTATTCCCAATAAGCGGAACTAAAGCTGGTACCGAAAAATAACCCAAAAGCTTGGCTGATACTTCTCCTGAACTTACTAAGCCAAAAAGACGCTTGCTTTGTCTTACATCTAATAACATGGCTGATAAACCCCAAAATTCAAGATAGTTTAGCAAAGAAGTTACCCTATACCACATCATCATGGCAAATGCAATCCATAAACTTTCTGAGAATTGCAATCCAATGCGAATACCTAATATGCTGACAACCAATAATCCTAATGAAAATTGCAATAATCGTTTAACCGAATAGCGTTTCTCAATATATGAATAGAGACTGCCAATGAATAATAAGAGGACTGCAGAAAGTATGTAAACTAAAGGAAGCGATTTGACTGAAGCCTGAGCCAGAAATATAGCATTGGCTGCTGTAAAGAAAAGTGCCAAACCCACACCCTGAAAGAAATTATGAAAGAACAGTAATTTGACAAAGCCAAATTCGCTCTTTTTTACATTCAGGACCTTTTCTAAATCAATTTTAGAAAACAGTTTGGACAAAATTGTTAATTTTAATGATTAGCGTGTACAATTAATAAAGTAAAAATAAGATTATTAAAAGCATCTGTGAAATAAAAAATAAGTCAAATAGGGATGCTGCAATAAATAGGTTAAAAATTTGAGATAGTACAGAAACATATTTTCATTCATTACCATGTGATATTTGTATGTAGTGATCTCAATAAACTTATTGACAGAATGCTGTCTAGTAGGTAATTACATATTACTGAAATACTAATTGAGTTAATTTCTTAGTACTTTACTGTTTCACAAATTTGAATACGCTCAACTTACCATCTTTAACTATGCTAAGGAAGTAGGTACCCCTGCATAACTGTCTGGTATCTATTTTATTTGTTTCGTAGCACATTTCATGATTACTGATGAGTTTTCCAGAAGATGAATAGATACTTAGTTCAAGCGGATGCTGAATTTTAGTTTTAGAAATAATATTCAAATAATCAGTTACTGGATTTGGGAAAATATGCAATTCAGTATTTGAAAAGGATTCATACATACCAATTAGTGAGTCGAAATGAATATTAATTGAGTCGTAGTTTGGGCAGCCATCTTTTTGAACTATTACCCAGACTGTTTTTGTCTGTGCATAGGGCGATTGGATCAATACTGTATCTTTATTTCCTCCATCCGACCATTGATAGCTGTCAAATCCTTGGCCAGCACTCAGCAGAATTGATTGATTGGTTTTTAAGCTGGTGTCATTGCCTAAAAATACGTAAGGAGAAGGCTTAACTAATATACTATGGCTTGTTGTGTCGTTACAATCATTTTCTGATATTGCTACTAACATGACGTTGTATTTACCAGCCAGACTATACTTGTAATTGACATCTTTTTGCCTTGAAACGCCACCATCATCAAAAAACCAATAATACTGAAGTGTTGCCTGACTCAGTGAACTTGCATTGAAAAAACTAAAATTATTCTCATTCAAACACTGAGTATCCTTATTAACCAGAAAACCAGATTGTGGGGAAGAGAATAGTTTTAAACTATCATAATGCGTAGTATCACTACAGCCATTATCTGCAAAAATAACAAGTTTGACAGGATAGATGCCAGTAGTTTTGTACAAATGCTCAGGCTGATTGAAGAGTGAATGATCGCCATCTCCAAAATCCCAATAGGACCATATTTTGCCTCCAGTTGGAGCTATTGATGCATTGTAAAACACAAATTTGTGTTCATTCATGCATTGAGAACTATCATTAATTGTAAACTCAGCTACAGGATTTTCTCTAATAATGACAGCTTTCTCATCATATGCTGTAAAACCGCAACTATCAGTCACTTGGACAGAATACCTGCCTGATGAGTCGATGGTTAATTGTTGTGCAGTAGAAATGGTGTCTGACTGCAAGTCATATTTCCAATTATACTTAAAACCTGGTCCTGCACCTGCATCAAGAATAAGGGGAGTAATGAGACAAAAATTGGTGTCAATCCCTAAATTTACATGAGGAACTTTATTAACATGGGCATAAACGGAATCTCTTTCTGATCGGCATAACACGCCTTTGGAATAATAAACAATTCCATTCCATGTTTTCTGTTTTTCAAAATAAGCATCAAAGGGGTAATAACTCATAATTCCACAAGATATCTTCAAGTCAGAATTTGAAAAAGATAGAGCTCCTTCCGTTGAGTATAGTAAAAAATCTGGATTCGTTGAACTTATATAAATGGCTACATATTCTCCTTCTTTTACTTTTATATTTCCGAATGATACAGGAGTATATTCATTTTGACCTCTTGAAATCATGGTATCCAGTCCTACTAATGTCCATGCATTTGAGTCTTTTTCATAATTGGTAAATGTTCCATATTTGTAATATACTGCAATGGGCACTGGAATGCCCTTTTTAGCGTTTATCAATACCCCAAAACTATCAATAACAAGGTCATCGTTTAACGCTTTCATATTAAACATATTTCCCATACCCATCTGCAGATTGTGATTCAGGAGATAAGTTTGTAGACTGTCTGGAAGTCCACCCGTCACTCCTTCAACAAATAACATTTTGGATTTTTGCAGATTTTTCAATACATAAAAGGAATCTTCTGAAATGGGATTCGTACTATTGGCTTTATCGTACCATAAATAATTTTCAGCTTTACCACTTACTTTCAGTAATGCATCGCTATTACGGCAAATTGTGTCATGGTATATTTTTGAGATTATGGGAGCTTGAAATATCTTGAAATTATCAATATATATACTGTCGTTCACAGGATTTTGATCTGCAAAACCATTTGGATTTTTCGTTTTTATAATTGCTTCGTTTTTTAAAGTTGCGTTTAATGAATCAATACCTAAATATACTGTGACCTCTTCAAAGCTTCTTATTCTACCAAAATATTTAATGGGTTGATGAATATTGCCATTAACCGACCATTCGATTTCTACACTGTCCATTGGTTCAGATGCTTCATTAATTATTTTAGCATAGAATTCAGAAGGGCCTTCACAAGTTGTTGAAAGTGGATTTGTAAGCTGTAGCGCAGCGGCATCCAGCGCATATACATGGAGGTCATCGGCACCAACAATTGGTTTGACCTTGCTTCTAATTTCACCATCGATATCTGTGGTAACTGCAGGTAGTGGATTATTTATCCTGTATTTTCTGGGACTTAATAAATGCAGGTCGCTATCGTTTATAAAAAGAGGTAAAGCCGTAAAAGAGTTCTTATCCTTTGATGTAATTTTTTGCCAATGGTTAATATCGTTTATGCTTGTTGTACCATAAACGCCAAAGCTTGGCCCATTGGTATAAAAGATATTGTAATCTGAATTATTCAGATGACTCATGGATGCAGTATCATCTTCAACAATAATTGCATATCCTATTCCTTTATTTAAAACAATATTATTTTTAAAGTTAATGTTACCATATTTCCCAGATGATGATGATCGAAAACGAATAGCATAATTCGAATTTCCTCCACTTGATAAGAGGTTAATAGAATTGTGAAAGATATTGATATAGTTGTTGTTTAATACATACATCCCTGAAATGGAATTGCCAGAGAAAGAACTAATAAAATTATTCGCTATCAATATTCTCTCCGAAGCTGTTCCACTATTATATCTGGCATATATTCCAAGAATTGAGGATGAACCAGAATACAAAATAATTCTATTGTTGATTAACTTTGAACCATTAATGCAGGAATTGAAATTAATGCCATAATAACCATGACCACTAATTATATTGGCATCTACTATAATACTATCTTGATTGTTTACGTATATCCCTGAACTTGAGAATCCAGTAATCACATTGTCTTTTATCAAGTTTCCTTTATCTGCACCATTTAAAATGATCCCATTCCTGCAATTTTCAACATAGTTATTCACTATTTTATTGTAATTATTAAGTTGTGAAGTTGAATAAATGCCACTTATATTTAGCGTATTAGAATTTTGAAAGCCGATTTTATTGTTGCGAAAAATGTTATGATGAGAGCCATTTGTAATGTAAATGCATCTCATATCTGACACGACATTACTGCATTGAAAATTAAAATACTCAAACCTGATGTAATCGGCACCAACTAGTTGAAGGATATAATTATCGTAACTGGACAAAGAGTTGTAATGAATGATTGTTTTTGTACTGTCTTTTACTGTAGTTGTAAACGTAATTGTATTTGTGGCTGATGTTCCGATAATAGGAGGAATGCTAATTTGCTCATCATAAAAGCCAGTATCCACGATGAATACAACCGAGCCGCATATGCTTGAAGTGATGAGGTCATCAACAGCCTCTGTAAAGCTATTATAGTCTCTGGCTGAATGACCTATTGTATAGGTTCCTTTCATAGCAGGACGGAAAGAATATTTCAGCGTATCATTTCTATGATATTGGTCAGGCTTATTGATATTTAATGTGTCCACCCATATTTTTAGTTCATGGGCTTGCCTTCCAGAAAAAGTATGTGAATCAATAGTTAGTGTAAGAGTTGTGGCGGGAGGGAGATAGCAGGATATTGTTTTTATTGCCTGAACTGAATCATTGATACTCCAATATGTTTTAAGGCTTGAAATACCTTTTAAACCTACATTTCGTATCTTAATACTGATACCTGTTTTGCTATTATCGCAAGCAGTACTTGCTGAGTTCAGTTTAAGCAAAGCAACATCATATTCTTTGAAACTGTATTCATCAGCACCAATATCTGGTTGGCTTACATTTCTTGTTTCGTAATCAATATCTTTATTTATGTATGAAATTGGAGATCCTGCTCCATCCAATACTTGAGAATAAATATGCAAATTATCATTATCCAAAAACAATGGATCTGTGGATACTGAATGTGAGTCTAAGGAGCTTTTGGATTTCCATGAGCTTAAACTTAAAACATTCTGATTGTTCCATCTACCCAAGTATGTTCCTGTAGAATATAAATTGTTGTAGTCTGAACTCAATATTGAGGGCTGGTAAGGGGAATTAATGGCATATCCTCCTGAAAAATGAGTGAGATTATTATTAAGTATTTCTATGTTTGATCCACCATACAAATAAAGAGCGTTTGAGGAGCTTACAGAAGTTGACATTATCTTAACTGTATTGTTGGCAATTGTATTGTATTCTCCTCTGGAGATATAAAAACCGTTTGATGATGCATTGACATTTCCAGATAATAAAATGAAGTTGTTGTATATTTTAACTCTGGAATTTACAGTTCCAATACATTTTTCCAAATTAATACCATTAGCAAGGGTTATGTCTGTTAGTTTAATATTGTTATTGCAAATAAATACTGGACCAGAACATTGGATTAGTGATATGCCTGTTGAGTAAGAATTGATTGAACTTGAAACAATAGTATTCCCTGAAATTATAGGACTTTCCTGATATTGCATAGAGACTGCTTGGTAGGTAAAATTGGTAATTAAATTGTCTTTGATAATAATGTTTTGATTGTAGTTGTTAGAACTTTCACCTCTTAAATACAATGAATATTCACCGCCATCAATTATATTATGGATGAATGAATTGCTATCATTATTTTGTGAATTACTGAAAATGACATGAGAATAATACGGATTCAAACTTGAATTGCAGATGAGTCTGTTGTTCGAAAAGGTATTATTGTTTGCCTCCAGACTAAGTTCTATTACTTTGGGGCGATGTGATGAAGTTGATCGAATAGTCAGGAATTTAAAATGGATATAATCAGCACCTCTTAGCTCAATGACAAAATCATTTGAATAAGGGCTTGAGTATTGGATTTCGACTTTGCTGCTGTCTTTATTATATGATTCGAAAGTTATGGGATGAGTAGAAGATGCTCCTTTAATTTCAGGAATGCTAAGTTGTTCCTTGTATATTCCATCGAAAACCCTGTATTTAACAGCACCACAAACTCCCCTTTCAATTAATTCGTTTATTGCAGAAGAAAAATCAGGATAATCGGCTAAACTATCACCAATAGTGAATTCACCTGATAATGCTGTCCTTATGCCATGAACACAAAAAGTATCATTAGAAGGATTGTCATCAACATGTCCATTTGGGGAGGATGTCCATATTTTTAGAGTATAATAATTTCCATCAGAAAATGCAAAATTTCCAATAGTAACAGTTGTTTCAGCATACTTATTAAGAGACAAAGATGAAAAGGAAGCCGTTGTTTGAGAAACATCATTCACTTCCCAATTAATTGATAAACTATTCAGTGTAGAATCTCCGAAATTTTTAATTTTCACAACAATTGGATTTGATCCTGGTGCAAGAGCAGTTGGTTTAACTAGTTCGACAATCGTTACATCATATTGTGCTGGAAAAAATTCATCAGCACCAATATCAGGAGTAGAGGATCTGATTTCCCCATCAATATCTTTGTTAACTGCTGCTAATGCAATCCCCTTATTATTCAGGCCCACAGTATTAATATGTAAATCAGTGTTAGACAAAAAATGAGGATCAAGTGATACAGAGTGTAAATCTCTTCCACTATTATTCTGCCAATGAGTAAGATTAGTAAATGAAGTATTCCAATAAACCAGATTAGAGCCATTGGAGTATAAGTTGTTATAATCAGAAAACAATGAATCAGCAAAATTTGAATAATCCCTGATATACATACTATATCCACCGGCATAATTGGCAAATATGTTATTTTTTACATAGATTCCTAGATATGTAGAATTTCTTAAATATATGGCATAACTACTATATGTCGAATTTGATCGTATGCTTACTGAATTATTAGCAATTATGCAATTTGAAGAATACGTAAAATTTAATCCATATAAAGTAGCTGAACCATAACCTTGAATACTAATAAAATTATTGGCTATTAAAGTACTTTGATTACCTGAATGATAGATTCCTGTGCAAGATGAGGTTGAACTGAGATTGATTTTGTTTTGACATACTTTTCCTTCGTTTAATGTACTATAAAGGTAAATCCCAATAATATGTGAGGATTGATTTAAACTGGTAATCGTATTGTTCTCTAAAAGAAAAGAATCCTGATACCTCAAATTAATGCCGACATAATAAAAATCTTTAATAGTATTTCCAATTACGTTATTACCCGTTTCATGGTAACCATAAAATGTCAAACCATAATATCCTCCAACTATCAAGTTGTTTGTAATTGTATTGTAACAATCGATAGAACTAGAATAGGCATAAATTCCGGCTGAATAGGAAGAATTTCCATTCTCTGCATTAATTTTACAATTACTGATGATATTGTAATTAGCATTATTTGTAAGTTCTATAACTCTACCAAAAAATTTTCCGCTTGCAATAACTGTGAGTTGACGGAAAGTTAAGTAGTCACCACCGTTTAATTGAATAACATAATTAGTATTGGAATTTGAATTATTGAACTTAATATGTACGGAACTGCTATCTCCATTTGCCGATTGAAAAACTATTCGACTTGTAGCAGAAGCACCCGTAATTGAAGGAATGGATATCTGTTCATTATAACTGCCTGAATCAATATTAAAAGTAACTTGTCCACTTATTCCATAATTCTTTAAAGCAGATACTGCATTATTTAAGGAGGTGTAATTTTTGCCAGAAATGCCATTAGGATTTCCTGAAAAGTTTGACAAAGAAGGTTTAATCGTATAACTTCCATTCAATTGTGCTAAACCAAGCAGGCTACTAAATAAGAGAAAACAGAACAAGAAGGCACCTTTTATACGCATAATTCCTATTTGTATTATTCTAATTCAAGGGTTTAGTATACTTAACATGAGAATAGTAACCATGTATTTTGATATTTTATGAATGACGTATGCTGGCACTATAAAGTTGTTTCTACTTGATGAAAAATCAACATATCATTGCATATTTAATAATTTAATTTGAATATCAATTGTACCTATGATGTGAAAATTGCCACAGATTCCATTGATTTGTTTTCAGGAGAAAAATGAAGTTTATGCAAATCAGTGGCCTTAATATGAATGGTATTACAGTAAATATGTTTGTGGTATAATAAAGAATATCCGTATAATTTGATATCAAAATGTCCATTCAGGAGTTAAATTCTATAATTTGGCCCCATTGGCATTAATAATATGATTAGTGAAATATTAAAAAAATGAATGTTAGAGGGATCTATTTTTTTATAAAGAAGAAAGTTCCATTTTCATCTTCAAGACCGGCAATTTTACCAAACTTTGGGTTTTGGCCATTTGCTTCTTCGTAGGCTTTATTTACTTTAATCACTATATCATCAATTGAAATACAGTAGTCGGGATTATACAAGAGAGCGTTAGCAAATGTTTGTGTGAACTTTGAATTATCAACAGCAGGTTCGTTTCCAGCAGATGTAAGCACCTGGGCAGACTTATGTCGAGTATCAGTCCAATCGCTGCAATCGCGCTGCTGTGGACTTGCTCGTAATGCCATATAAAATGAAGGACCTGCTTCACAGGCATCGGTCACAACCAATATGTGTTTTAAATATTTAGAGTAAGGCTGTATGGCAGCTTTTAAACTATTGATTGGAAAATAGGTGAATTCATCTGCAAAACTTGCATTTACAGGCAACCAATAACCTGTTTCGTTGGTATATTTTCCATGTCCGGCATACCAAAGCACAATGGAGTTTACATTATTATCAATAACCAAATCCCTTAACTCAATGCTGAAAAACCTTTGCATTTCAGATTTTGTCAGGTTTTGCTTGTAAATGAAATTCGAAATATTATAATCTTTCAGTGATTCCTTTACCAAGTTGATATCTTTTGCAGGGGATGTTAGGTCTTGTAATTGATTGTAATCGGAGTTTTCAATAAATACAACCCAAGTTTTTCCCATGGGATTTTCAGCATCTGATTTGGCTAATTCCCTATTGAAATGATAATTAATACTTGTTTCATTATCGTAAATATCGATGACTGAAATGGTAATTTCATTTTTCCCACTGATATTTAAATAAGCAGAGAAAGTTGGATTTTGTTCTGTGCTGAGGAAACTGGCATAGGTATTATCAATCATAATTGATTTGATAACACTTTGATCTGTTACTTTACCCTCTACGAACAGTATTGGATTTGTTGATTGCAATACGATTTCGCCATTATCAGACGCAAAAGGACTATACAAGTGTATAACGGGTGGATCTGTTTCTGTTCGTTTGATTGTATAAGTAATACTTTGATAATTATTATAAATATCCTCTGCTTCAAAAACAACCTTTTCTAAGTTCGCTATTGTTAATGAATAAGTAAAAGAAAGTGTAATTGAATCGATGGGATACTCGCTATTATTGATCTTAAAATATTTCAACGCACTTTGATCTCTTACTATTCCTTTCAGGGATATTTTGTCAATATTCAGGGGTATTTCAAAAAGGTAATCCCTTTTTGTCACGGGCCATGTTAAATCGATTATAGGTTTATTTTGTTCTCGATTTAGCTCAAAAACATGCGTTTTAGCATAATAAATATCAACTCTGTTCTCTTCTTTATTGTGGTCAATCCTACTCAAATAATCCTCAAAATCCTGGACAGCTTTTTCTTTGTTATCAATTATTTCGTAGGCCTTGGCACGTTTGAAAACTGCATCAAAACGCAATGGTGCCAGTATGAGTACCTGAGAATAGTCGCTAACTGCATTATATGATTTATTGTTTTCCATATAATAATCACCTCTCAACAGATATATGTCTGCATTTTCAGGATTAATATTTATTAGGATGTAGGTTAAATCATTAATTGCTTTGACATAATTTTTTCGGTGATAATAAATTTCACTTCTCAATTTATAAACATCAAAACTTTTAGGACTCAATGTTGCTGCTGTATTAATGGCAGTTAATGCTTCTGTTGATTTTTCTAATTTGAAAAATAATTTGGCCAAAGTAAAATGGGCTTCCTTCATTTTATTATCCAATTTCACTGCCTTGGATAAATTGGTGTAGGCTGTTTCTAAATCGTTTAAATGAAATGCTACATTTCCCAAATTGTAATGGCTTATGGCTGTTTTCTTTATTTTTATCGCTTTTTCAGCTTCAAATAAGGCTGCATCGTAATTTTCAAGAGCCATTAAAGCCCTTACTTTATAATCATAGCCGTCTAAATGCTTTTTATCAATTTCGGTACAAAGGTTCAAGTAATCGACTGCTTTAAAATAGCTGCCTAAATTATAATACATTTTTCCAGCATTGAAGGCAAATTCAGGATTCTTCTTCTCATAACTGGCAGCACTTGCATAGTCGTTAGCAGATTTTTCTATTTCACCTAATTCAAAATATGCTTTTGCTCGGAAGACGTAGGCATCTTTGTATTCCTGATCCATTCGAAGTGCTTGAGTAAACTTGGTTACTGCAAGCATATATTTTCTTTCTTCCAGATATTTTTCACCCTCTTTGAAATATTTCTTTGGACTTTGTCCAAATCCGGAAATGGATAAGGCCAAAAATAGAAAAATAACGCTAATATTTCGGGTGCTTAGGAACATTAATAAATTATAAAAATGTAATTCTAATTAACAGATAATCATTTTATTTACCTGCAAATTTGCAAACAATAATTATTATATCAATTGTTTTTTTTATTATTTATGCAAAATTGCTGCCTGTTTTAAAGTTCCTTTTCTGACTCTTAAGTTTTTACTGTCTAATTGTTGGTTAATCATTGAAATGAGCTCGCTGTATAAATCTTTTTTGATCAGTTCTATTCTGAACCGACTTACCGTTGAGCTGGATGGGACCTCATCATCTAAACTTAGTCCGATAAAATGGGTAAAACTAATGGAGTCATTAACATAGAAGTCTATTTTATTATGAAATATATTAAACCATTCTTCGAGTAAACACATTTTAAAGAGGAGTAATCCGGGGTAAGCAGGGCGGCCATCAACGCGATCACCTCTCGTGTATTTTTCATTGATCTTCTCGTCAATCAATTTCCAATTGACACTTTTGTTGATTTTGTCTAGGAATTGATTTTTAATTTTTCGCTTGGCAACCGCTACATCAGCGAGGTTTATGCTGCTTTTACGCTTGATCATAATAGACTTTTAATTATAAGCAATATACATATAAATATGGTTAAAATCAAAATAAGATATTAATGATGGCTGATAGTGTATCTATTTATTAATGCTGAATTTATTGATTTACATGACTAATAAGTGATAATCCTGATATACTAGTTGTATCTTGTTATCAGCCGTATGAATGCCTAAATTTATAAATGAATTCAGCTCCGAATTATGCGTAAAAAGATATTTTTCATAGCACTCATACTATTGTCATTTCAATTTGAATTGTATGCCCAAAATAGAAAGGATGTAGAAATCACAGTAAGTGATAGTGAAACATTGGAAAGCTTAGCAAATGTTCATGTTAAAACTATTGGTTTTAATTCTTTCACAATTACTTCGCAGAATGGGAAAGTCAGTTTTGCTTTGAATTCATTGCCATTGCAATTAGAATTCACTCATGTTGCATACAAGAAAAAAACTGTTTGGGTTGAAGAAGCTATGAATATGGATGTTTTCATGGAAAAAGAAAGCTTAAAACTTCCTGAATTTACTTTTTCAGCTATACGTCAAGTGGTGAATGATGGGAACATTTACATACTGGACTTTGAATTCTATCGGAAAAATCTAGCTGTTTTAGGTTATTATGAACGCTATAATCGTTCATCTATTTTTATGATCGATGTTTTTGGCGATACTCTTTCAGAAACAAAATTAGCTGGTAAAGCAAGTTATTTGCAAAAAGATTGTGATCGGGAGATCCAATTGGTACAGGACGATCAGGTTTTTTCAATGGAGTATGTCAACAATGAGTTTAAATTTAAGTATCTGTATACAAATAACAATGAGGGAATCCGTTTAGCTTGTTTGTGTAATTATAACAAGGGATTTTTATCCGGCTTTTACGTCACTAACCAACTTTATACCTATGTCAGCATAGATGCAGATTCGACCCTCAATTATTTTCGCATACTTGATAATAGAGATTATCTGAATCAGGCAGCTAACTGGGGAGTCAGCGTTCAGAATGATAAAGAATATGATTTCAATTATTTGAATAATCTGGCTGGCCGCAATTTGTCCTATAAAAAGCACATGACAGTTATTGAAGAAGCCGGTATGTATAAAGATGAAGATGATTTTTATGCTGGATTGAACATGAATCCGAATGTAGATAATCGTTATTTATTGAACCTGCATTATTATAATCACGTGATTAATAAAGCTGTTTATGTGCCTATTTTTAAACTAAATGGATATTTGTATCTTTTTAATCATGTAGATGGACAAATAGAAAAATACACCTCCAATCTGGAATTAGTATCACAAGTTAAAATTGATTACTTCGAACACAGGAATTGGAAACGAGAAATACTTCTGGATGAAATAACACACAAGGTATATGGGCTGTTTGAAAAATCAGGAAGTAGTTATTTAAAAGAAATTGACCTTAAAACAGGTAAGCTTATATCAGAAAAGAAACTCCCATTTTCCTTTGTATCCAATATACAGCTGCATGATGGCTCAGCCTATTTTCTGTATAAGGAAAATGATTACTTGAGTTCTGAACGAAAAGTGGTGAAACTGTACAGTATAAATCTTTAGGAATTGATTTGTATCTATCCTATATGTAAATTAATTCTTGAGATAAAGCACCAAATAACAAAGCATAAATGACAAACAAACTCCAAATAGCAATAAACAACTATTTAAACTTGAGTCCAATCTTCAAAGTGTGTAATACTTGGAATAGAAAATCAGGTTTTGCTACAATGCTCTAAATGCTGATTTTCAGAGACTTCTCCCTTCAGGGTAGGGCGGAAAGGTGCTGAGAACTATTTCGTGCACTTTTCAGAGTGGATTCAAACTTTGATAAAATTTTTAATCATTGTGGTTTTAAACATTGTAACTTATTTGAAATTTGAAGATTGTTATTTGTGATTTTATATACTATTGGGATTTCTGGAAATTAGCGAAAGAAACTAATTTGTCGATATAATATCCTGATTCATCGATAATATTTGCATCATCCCCTCAATTAGCTGAATATTGAATTAGTTTTCAATTAAGCTATCAATAAATTGTAGTTTTGAGACAGCAGAAAAATGATTCAGGAAAAGCAAAATAATCTCATTCGTGTATTTGCATTTATAGCCATTTGCATCATTCTTTTTACAATTCCTCTAATGGATGCAGAGGGCAAGCGAATGATGTGGGATCATCGCACCTTCAATGCATGGATCAGAACAGCTATTTTCATTATCCTGTTTCTTGTAAATTCCTATGTGTTTGTTCCCAAACTCTTTTTCCGAAAAGAAAGAGTGCTGTATATCATTGTCGTTATTGTAAGTGTTTCTCTACTTGCATTAGCCTGGGAATTATTCATGCCTCTTTTTGAAGGAGTAAAAGCAAGGCCTCAAGGTTTACCACCTCATCCACAACCTGGATTTGGGCCTCCAGATCATAACTTCAGACCTCCTCCACAAGATCATCCTCCGAAACGCTCTATAATGTTGATCAATAATGTATTGATTTCTTTTTTAGTTGTTGGACTCTCAACTGCTTTGCGTGTAACCCAGAAATGGCTTGCTGATGAAAAAAGCCTGAGAGAAATGGAAAAGGAAAACTTGCGATCAGAATTAGCGTTTTTGAAAAACCAAATAAGTCCTCATTTCTTTTTAAATACACTGAATAATATTCATGCCCTGATTGATATTGATAAAAAGGATTCGCAGAAAGCAATTATAGAACTATCTGGTATGATGCGCTATTTGCTATATGAATCAGAAAAAGGGGAGAGCAGCCTGAAAAAAGAAATAGCATTTATTCAAAACTTTATCGATTTAATGAAACTTCGTATTGATGAGAAAGTTGGATTAAGCATTGAATTACCCGATGAATTACCCGATGTGAGTATTCCTCCATTGCTTTTCATCTCCTTTATTGAAAATGCTTTCAAACATGGAGTCAGTTATAGTCATCCTTCTTTTATTAAAATATCACTTACTCAGTCTGATGAATTCATTGAGTTTTTATGCATCAATAGCAATCATAATCAAAAAGGACAGATTGAAGAGGATTCGGGTATTGGATTAAGCAATGTGAAGAAAAGATTGGAATTACTATATGAAAACAAGCATGATCTAACGATCACTGATTCAAAAGATACCTATTCTATTTATCTTAAAATCCCCGTATCATGATTATTCGATGCATTGCAATGGACGATGAACCTTTAGCCTTAAAACAGCTAAGCACTTTTATTGAGAAAACACCATTTCTTGAACTTACGGCTTCTTGCAACAGTGCATTTAATGCCATGGAAGTTCTCAATGATCATCAGGTTGATTTAATATTTGCTGATATTCAAATGCCTGATTTAAACGGATTAGAGTTCTCTATAACTCTAGATAAAAGCATTAAAGTCATCTTTACCACAGCTTATGCCGAATATGCACTCGAAGGCTTTAAAGTAGACGCTTTAGATTATTTACTTAAGCCTTATGGTTATGAAGAATTTCTGAAATCAGCTAATAAGGCCAAAGCTTTTTTTGATTTAAAAGAGAAAGCGGAAACCACTATAGAACAAAAAGATGATTTCCTTTTTGTAAAATCTGAATATAAATTGGTTAAAATCAAATTGTCTGACATCCGCTATATTGAAGGATTGAAAGACTATGTGAAAATATATGTACAAGAGGTCAAACCAATTCTCTCTCTACTCACTATGAAATCCCTTGAAGAAAAACTTCCCACAGAACAATTTATGCGTGTGCATCGTTCCTTTATTGTAAATCTCAATAGTATTACAACCATTGAAAGAGGTAACATTATTTTTGGAGATTTACGAATATCAGTTTCGGTTAAGTATAAAGAAGGTTTTGATGAGTTTATAAAATCCAGATTTATTTAATTGCAATTCGTCTTCAAAATCCATCAATTCATCTATTATATTTTAATCCAATTTGAAATGCACGTAGTTTTGAATAACATTACTTCATCTATATAAATTGAATGCCATGAAAAATATCTTGAAAAGAGTCTCAATTATTTTTTCTTTTATCCTAGTACTGATTATACAACTGAATACTGTCTTTGCTCAAATCACTTTTTCTATTGTAGATACTGATCAGAAACTGTATTACGATTCGATGTCAATAATTACGGCTCCAACTGCTGGTCAGGCTTTCTATGGCCAAGATGCTCATTATACAAGATATGCAACTGATTATACAGACAATGGAGATGGAACAGTTACAGATAATGTGACAGGTTTAATGTGGCAAAAAAGCCCTGATTTAGATTGGGATGGGGTCATTGATTATGATGATAAATTATCATATGATGAGGCTATGGCTGCAGCCGATACATTTGGTTTGGCAGGTTATTCCGATTGGAGACTGCCATCCATAAAAGAAATGTATTCACTTATTGTGTTTAGTGGTAAAGACCCCAGTGGATATTCAGGAACATCAACTGCTGGCTTGGTTCCTTATATCGATACTAATTATTTTGATTTTGGCTATGGTGATTTAAGCGCAAACGAACGCCTTATTGATGCGCAAATGGCTTCATCGAATATTTATGTCGGTACTACTATGATGGGAGCAGAAACCATGTTTGGGGTAAACTTTGCCGATGGTCGTATTAAAGGCTATCCTACTGGACCAATGCCTGGGCAGTCTGTTGACAAACAGTTTTACATTATGTATGTCCGTGGAAATACTGACTATGGTAAAAATAATTTTAAAGACAATGGAGACAAAACTATAACTGATAATGCAACTGGTTTAATGTGGACACAAGATGATGACGGAAGTGGAATGACATGGGAAGCTGCATTAAGCTATGCTGAAAATGCAACAATAGCAAGTCATTCAGATTGGAGACTTCCAAATGTTAAAGAACTTCAAAGTATTGTTGACTACACAAGATCGCCTTCTACAAGCAGTTCCTCTGCAATTGATCCTCTATTTAGTTGCACAAAAATTAAGGATGAAGGTGGAAATGATAATTATGCGCAGTATTGGAGTGGAACAACACATGCTACAATGCAAACCCAAAAATCAGGTGGATTTGCATCATATGTTTGTTTTGGAGAAGGACTTGGTTTTATGGAACAACCACCAAACTCTGGTAATTATACCTTAATGGATGTTCATGGTGCTGGTTGTCAAAGAAGCGACCCGAAAGTAGGTGATCCTGCTGATTATCCAAATGGTCATGGTCCACAAGGAGATGTAATCAGAATTTATAATTATGTACGTCTTGTCCGAGATGCAGGAACATCTTCAATCAATACAAACGAAAATGACAAAGGCTTAAAGCTTTATCCAAATCCAGCAAAAGACAAGCTTAATATTAATTTTTATGAAAGTGAAGGTGAAAAGTTTTCTGTTTCTGTTATTAATGCATTTGGTGAAGTAGTTTATCGTTCATCCGATATAAAAACTATAAATATTGAAGGATATGATGCAGGTATTTATATAGTTAGATTAGAAAGTGATAGTAGAATTTTTGCTGAGCGATTTATAAAAGAGTAATGAACAATTAACTCAAAACAACATTTTTTATGAAGTATTTTTCACTGTTTGCTGTCATACTACTATTTAGCTATATTGTTAAAGGTCAGACAGTTGGACTTATTCAACATGAGAATAATTCATTAGATGATGGTTATGTGCTTTTTGCTCCAAATACAAGTACAACCACTTATTTGATTGACAAATGTGGTAAAAAAGTAAAAAGCTGGCAAAGTGCATATAAACCTGGTCAGTCAGTTTACCTCTTATCCGATGGGACATTACTGAGAACAGGGAATACAAATAATACAACTTTTAAAGTTGGGGGATCAGGTGGAATTGTTGAGAAAATTGATTGGGATGGAAATGTAGTATGGAGCTATATCGTTTCTGATGCTACGAAATGTCAGCATCACGATGTAAAAGCAATGCCCAATGGAAATGTATTAATAATTGCCTGGGAATCAAAAACCAAGACAGAAGCAATTGCAGCAGGTTTAAATCCATCTTTAGCTCCGACAACTGTTTGGAGTGAATATATAATTGAAGTGCAACCCAAAGGAATAAATGGAGGAACAATCGTTTGGGAGTGGCATTTATGGGATCATTTAGTTCAGGATTATGACAACAATAAACCTAATTTTGGAGCAATTGCGTCAAATCATCAACTAATTAATATTAATTATAAGAGCACTACTACAAACGAAGATTGGATACATTTGAATTCGATTGATTACAATCCTGTATTAGATCAGATTGTATTGAGTTCGCATAATTTCAATGAAATCTGGATAATTGATCATAGTACATCAACCGCAGAAGCGGCATCCCATACTGGAGGAAATTCAGGAGCTGGTGGTGATTTATTGTACCGATGGGGAAATCCAGCAGCTTATGACAAAGGTACTAGTGCAACTCAAAAATTATATGGACAGCATAATGCGTATTGGATTCCGACTGGCTATCCTTTCGAAGACCAAATTATGATTTTTAATAATGGAGTAAGAAGACCAGATGGAAATTATTCTACTGTAGAAATAATAAATCCTCCAGTAAATGGCTATACATATGATATTTCACTACCTTTTTTGCCAAGTTCTACTTCATGGAATTACAATTACGGAGATCCAAATGGTTTATACTCTCAAAACATTTCAGGAGCACAACAATTACCAAATGGGAATGTTCTAATATGTATTGGTGGGTCTGGTAGTTTTATTGAGACTACAACGTCTGGAATGCAAGTATGGGAATACATTAATCCGGTAAAAAATACTGGAGTAATTAGTCAAGGAACAACCCCATCAATGAATAGTGTTTTTAGATGCACATATTATCCAAGTTCATATACTGGTTTTGCTAGCCATACCTTAATACCTGGAAAAACAATAGAAAATTCAAATACTATTTCTGACTCATGTCATTTAGTTCTTGGTATCGAAAGTAACTCAGACAGTAATAAGCTTAAAATTTATCCTAATCCAGCAAAAGAAAAAATCAATATTAGTTTTATTGACATAGAAAGTAAAAATGTTTCAGTTCAAATCTTTAATACAATTGGTGAGATTGTTTATGTAACAGATGAAGAAGTAAAAGGAGTTTTAGTGATTGATATACAAAGCTTTGAAACAGGTATGTATGTTGTTAAAGTGGATTCTGAAAGAGGTAGCTTTTCTGAGCGGTTTATAAAAAAGTGATTTAATGATTTGGTTAATTTAAACCTCACTGGTTTCGATGAAGAGAAGCTTGTGAGGTTTTTTCTTTTTTAACCTATTTCATTTTTTACAGCTAATTGAACATCAATTAATGAATATTGAATTTTACTAGTGAAGTAGGAAATAGTACAACGTTTTTGTAAATTACACTACATCCTTTGTTTTACATTATTGATAATTAGTGTTTTAGAAAACAATTAACACTCTACAGCTATTATTAATGAATGTTTGAAGTATTTTAGCGTCTCGAAATTGAATTTACTGGTTGTTATTTTGAATCCAAAGTGTTGATTTAAGTCAAAGAAGAAATGTCAAAATTATTTAAGACAGCAGGAAAGGTTATTCATCATGTAGATGAGTTTATAAATGCAATTGAAGAGGGCGTCATGCTTTTTAATGAAGCAATAAATAATTATCTGGATGATGATAAAGATCGCTTTAAGGAAAATTTGAAACGACTTGATAAAATTGAAGCAAGAGCAGATTCAATTCAACGAAAAATTGAAAACTATTTTTTTATACACTCACTTATCCCACAGCATTCTGCAGATGTAATATTGCTTATTGACAAATTAGATGATATAATTGATACAGCTAAAACAGATGTAGGTGAATTTGAGGTTGAAGTTCCTGAAATACCAGCTGCTTTGGTGAAAGATTATTCCCGCTTAACCGAAATCTCAACAGCAGCTGCCAATGCAGCTATTTCTGCAGCAAGGTTATTTTTTACTGAGCCCATGCGAATTAAAGATTATATTCACAAAATTTACCTTTATGAACGTGAAGCAGACAAATTTGCAAATGATATTAAACTCAAACTATTTCAGGAATTGGATGAATTAGAACTTGCCCAGAAGATCCACTTGCGATATTTTGCATTACACATTGAGCAGGTCTCAGACTGTGCTGAAGAAGTAGCAGATATTCTTTCACAGCTTTCTATCAAAGTTATGATGTAATGGTATTACTCTTTCTTTCCAGTGGGTTGTTTTTAGGTTGGTCATTAGGTGCTAACGATGCCGCTAACGTATTTGGTTCAGCGGTTGGTTCACGTATGGTCAGATTTAAAAAAGCAGCCATTATTGCTGGAATTTTTGTAATACTTGGTGCTGTTTTTCAGGGAGCAGGTGCTTCTCATACACTTGGGAAATTAGGAGCTGTAGATGCTATAGCAGGCTCATTTACAGTGGCTTTAGCAGCAGCTTTGACAGTCTTTTGGATGACTCGCCTTAAAGTACCAGTTTCCACTTCTCAAGCAATTGTTGGAGCTATTATTGGCTGGAATTTGTATACTGGGAATGTAACAGATACAACATCATTAATTAAAATTATTTCAACCTGGATAAGTGGCCCAATAATGGGTGCCGTTTTCGCAATTATACTATACTTAATTCTAAATTTTGTCTTAAAAAAAGTAAATCTTCATTTATTAAAAAGAGATGCCTATTTACGTACAGGTTTATTAGCAGTAGGTGCTTTTGGATCATTTAGTTTAGGAGCAAATAATATTGCAAACGTAATGGGTGTTTTTGTTCCAGCAATTCCTTTAGAAACTTTGGATTTTGGTATAATCTCATTTTCTGGTGCTCAACAGCTGTTTTTTATTGGAGGTTTGGCAATTGCTATTGGAATTTTTACTTATTCACGTAAGGTCATGGAAACTGTTGGTAGCAATTTAATGCCACTTTCAGGAGAAACAGCTATGATTGTTGTTTTAGCTCATTCATTGGTATTATTCGTTTTCTCTTCACAAGGTTTGTCAAATGCATTTCAAAGTATTGGGCTCCCAGCAATTCCCTTGGTACCAGTATCAAGTTCACAAGCTATTGTAGGTGCCATTATTGGTATAGGATTAATTAAAGGTGGGCGTAATATTAAGCTTCGTGTTTTGGGAGGAATTACAGCAGGCTGGGTTACAACTCCAATAATTGCTGGTGTCGTATCATTATTCTTATTGTTTTTTGTTAATAATGTATTTATGTTGCCTGTGCAAACAAAGACAGAAGTTGTTGTTAACCAGCAAATAGAAGAACCTAAAGTGATTGAAAATATTATAACAATTGATAGTGTTGGTTCTGAAGTAAAAGGATCGACTGATTCTATTAAAATTGTCCAAACAAAAGGCGATAAGGATGAATCTGCTGAGAATGCAAATAAGGAAATTTCTAGGAACTTACTAATAGAAATTGGTATAGCTATATTGATTATTATAGGTTTCCTTATCTATCACAGGTATCGGAAAATAAAGTATAAATCGCTACAAAAACAGTTAACAAAAAAAGAAAAGAAGGTCAATTCGTTAAAAGAAAAATTAAGGATACAGGAACGAAATAATGATCTTGAGAAAAATTTAAGTAAAAACAAAATACAGAGCAAAGAGTTTACAGATATGGCACTTAGTATTATTCAGAAAAATGATTTTTTGAAAAATATTAAAATGCAAATTATGCACTTCAAAGTGCGCCTTCAGGAAGGGAATAACATCGGTGAAAAGGAGTACAATCAATTAATGCTCCAGATTAATCAAAACCTTAATGTTGATAAAGAACGTGATACATTTTACCAATATGCGGAGAAACTTAATTCAGAGTTCAAAAAAAGGCTATTGCATAACTATCCTAACCTAACTACTAATGAGATAAGATTGTGTACACTCATTCGAATTAACTTAACTACAAAGGAAATAGCATCCCTTTTAAATATTTCACCTAAAAGCGTTGAAATGAGTAGGTATAGATTAAGGAAAAAACTAAAAGTAAATAAAGATGAAAATCTTTCAATTATTATTGGAAAAGTATAAATGATATAAACAAAAATTAAAAGTATGAGAGGAACTTACAGATTTATGATTTTTCTGTTATTGATGGCAATAACAGGGACCACAATCGCTCAGGAATCAATCACAGGTAAAATTGTTGATTCAGAAACTGGAAAAGCAATTGAAGGTGCGAGCATCCGATTTCAGGGCTCAAAAATGGAAGTTTTGTCAAAAAATGATGGAACTTTTTCTATTCAAAATACTGGATCAACTAAAATTCTAATTTTTAATCATGCTGACTACGATGAATTTCGTGTAAACACAGATGATTATAAAGGGCAAATTGATGTTATTTTAACGACTAATGTTAGATTCAATCAATATGGCCAAAAAGTATCAAGACAAGAATTGATTGTAGAGTCACGCGGAGGGTTTATTGCGTTTGAATCCAAAGATAAAAATTACAAACTTTGGTTAGACAATCGAGTATACTTAGATGGTGCGACATATTTTGATAACTATGATCACAATCTAACTCCAGATGAAAACAAATTAGCTGGCCAAATAGATGTACCATCTCAATTATTAAAGTTAAGAAGAATGAGGTTTGCCGTTAAAGCCAATGTTGGTGATAACTGGTACGCTGAAATCGATTTTGATTTTGATGGAAATATGGTTGACATCAAAGATGTTTATTTACGGAAATATTTTGGAGAAGCTGGTAAACCATGGGCACAATTACGAATTGGTCAGTTTCGTATGCCACAAGGTATGCAACAAACCACAACTTCACGTTATTTAAAAATAATTGAAAGGGCGAGTGTTGCAGAATTCAACCCTAATCGTAGGATTGGTATAGGCTGGGCATCTTGGAATACAAGTTATATGTTTTCAGCTGCAGTTCATACCGAAGAAACAAGAAATCAACACGATCAGTTAGAAGGTGATGCAAATTATTTCAAAGGTAGTTTCGATGAAGATATTCCTTCGAATGAAGGTATTATGCAAGGAGCTCAGCCGATGAAAGGCTTTTCATCTAGAGCCGCTTATTACATAATAAATGATCCTGGAAAACTTATTTCATTAAGCGGTGGGTATTCAATTCGCACTCCTGGCCTATATAAGCATCCAGATAGCCGAATTAAATACGATCCAAAAGATGAAACCAAAGTTTCAGAATTAGAATTTACTGTAGCAAAAGTTGGTGGTGTTAAAACGGCTACCAATATTAATTTTGACGCTGCAATTTCATTTGGTCCTTGGAGAATGACGGGTGAGTATCACTTTAATAGATTGGCTATGAAAGCCGGTTCAGATCCAATTAATTTCAGTGGATTTTATGTGCAATCAGCCTATTTACTAACAGGTGAAAATCATCCTTGGAATTATCGTGAAGGGGAATTTACTCAGGTTAAAGCTGAAAATAAAGGAGGCGCTTGGGAAGTAGCAGCGCGTTATTCTTATATTAATTTAAACGATTTTGACCATGGCATTCGTGGAGGACAAAAAGGTCAGTTTTCTTTGGGTCTCAATTATTATGCTTCCCGCAATGTTAAATTCATGCTTAACTATTCTTATGTTGACCATGATAGGTATTCAAATGGAGCTGGCGATTATGCCGATTACATTTTGGAATCAGGTACGGGATTTGATTACAGCATGCTTATTTGGAGATGTGAAATCGACTTCTAAAAAATTTAATTATTAAAGATTATTTAACAAATATTTTATTAAAACTTAAACCATTTAGTATGAAAAATTTATTATTATTAACAATTGTAGCTATAACAACGCTGTTGTCAAGCTGTGTAAAGGATGATCCATATGAACCTCCTACTCCCGAAGATTCGGATATTGTCTTAAATGAGATTTTTTCAAAGCATCCGGATCCTACCGTTGAAGGTGATTGGGTAGAGCTTTATAACAAGGGTACAGTTGAAGCAGATATCTCAGGATATTTAATCAATGACGCAGCTGATCCAAAAGGTGGTTTTGTTATTCCTCAGGGAACTAAAATTGCTGCTAAAGGATATTATACTGTGACTCAACCAGAATTAACTGTATCTATTAGTTCTGGTGGCGAGGATGTTTCTTTTGGAAAACCTGATGGGACTTTACTTGATTTAGTAACTTGCCCACCTTCTCAAGCGGACGGTACATCTTTCAGTAGAATACCTGATGGAGGAGATGTATGGTTAAATGGAACTGAAGCTACACCAGGTGCTGCAAACAAGGGTGATGCAAGTATTCCTAGCGTAACAACAACATTTAATGCTGCTCCGGCTGCTGGCAATACTATAGAAGTAACTGTGAAATATGCTACTACTGAAACAGTTACAGATGTTTCTGTGTTTTATGCAAAAGGAAATACTCCAGTTTATAATGTGAGTAACAAATTAACAGGTGTAATTGGTACTGACGAAGCTGTTGTTACCATGACAGATTTAAATGTTGAAAACGAAAAAGTTTCATTCTTCGTTGCTGTTACTCTTGATAATGCAAATGTGTATTATTATGATAAAGATAATAAAGTTTCGGATTTAACAACGTTAGAAGCTGATGCTGCACTTTGGTATTCATATACTCCAATTTCAGGTGGTGTTTCTGCTCCAACTTTGGACTTAGTATATAGCGAAACACCAACTGCAGGATACGAAACAGTTGAGCTAGCTTATACAAGTACAGTCACTGTTGATGAAGCGCGTATCTATTTTGCAGCAGGTAGTACACCCGCATATGTAAAAGCAAATAAAGTAAAAGGAGAGGATGACGCTTCGTTTACTCAAACAGGAGTAACCATTAGCATGGCAAATCTTGATGTTGAAGATGCTGGTGGTTCCGTAGTAGGAAACTCAAGTGATGTTGGTGTTAAAATCTCATTCTATATTCGATTAACATTATCAAACGGAACAGCGTTTTATTATGACAAAGATGGAAATGTTATTGTTGATGATGAAGCAAATGGTGGAGATCCTACCAATGCAGATAATTTTAAAGCTGATCCAACTTTGTGGAATACATACACTAATAAAGCCCCAGTTACACTTTCAAAATTCGAATTTCCAGCAACACCAGATGCTACTAACGATATTAATGTTGTTCTTGAGTATGTTTCTTCTGAAACAATTGTTGAAGCTAGAATTTATTTTGCTGGTACTGAAGCCAAATATGTAAAAGCAAATAAAGTAAAAGGTGAAGATGATGCTTCATTTACCCAAACAGGTGTAACCATAAATATGAAAGGCCATGATGTTGAAAAAACTGATGGTACTTTGGATGGAACTACCAGTACCTCAGGTGCTACCATTAAATTTTATGCCAGAATAGCAACAGCTACATCAGAATATTATTTTGGTATGAATGGTGACCTATTAGCAGTTGATGATTCTCCTGCAGATGGTGCTTTTGATAGCTCTGATGATTTCAAAGACGATTCAAGTAAATGGCAAAGTTATATAGTGCAATAATAAAATATAATATGAAGCTCGTATTAAACGGGCTTCATATTTATTAACATGCTATGTAACTTAAAGAATAGTTAAGTGAAAAATAGATTTCTTTTGTTTTCAATACTAGGGCTCTTATTCATGTTTTCATGCCGTCCTGAATCTTTTGATATTGATATGTCAATTATTAAAGACTCGTATGAAATTCAAATAGAAGAACCATCTGGACTTGCATATTCTAAAGATAAGCTATCGTTATACACGGTTAGCGATCAAGGTAAAATATATCAAATATCATTAACTGGAGATGTGTTGAGGGAGTTGCCATTTAAAGGTGATGATTTTGAAGGTATTACAGTTGACTCTGAAACTTCAGAAATTTGTATTTGTGAAGAGAGGGAAGGTAATTTAATAAAGTTAGATAGTATAGGTGTTTTTCAATCAACATATGATATTCTTCAAACGCCCGGTAATTCAGGTTTGGAAGGTCTTACATACAATCATTCTGACGAAGTATATTACATGCTGAAAGAGAAAATGCAGGGAACTCTGATTAAGTATGATGTGAAAAGTAATTCAGTTACTCAACTAGTTTTAGGATTTGCTCACGATTATTCTGGTTTATTCTACCATCATATAAGTAATACTATCTGGATTGTTAGTGATGAGTCAAGAACTCTAACACAATGCACAACAGAAGGAATTGCATTGAAAATATATGATTTACCTATTTCAGGTGTTGAAGGCATTGTAGTAAATGATGATGAAACAGAGGCTTATGTTGTTTCAGACCCTAATAATAAGCTTTATAAAATTGATTTAACGATGTAAAAGAGCATTGTTTTTATGAGTTTATTGAATAAAAGCTAGAAAGATAATATCAAGAGTTTTAAAATACATAAATAAAGGCGAAGGCAAATATGACTACTGAAAATCAAATAAAACCACGTTTCGAATTTAGAGCATTCGGACATCATTTAGAGGAATTGATCAATAAGATGAATCAGCTTTCGAAAGTGGAGCGAATTCGTGATATATATGAAGTGTATCTGATGTCTGCCGGAAATATAAAGAATAATGTCAAAATTCGGAATAAAATGATGGATATTAAGGTCCTGCTTTCTGAAAAGAAGTCTTTAGAATTATGGGAACCTTATTTGGTTGGAGAATTTCCGATGAAAGCCAGTATTATAAGATCTGAGGTTTTCCCCGCTTTTGGTGTAGAGTCCCCTCCATTTGAACGTGATGTATATACACTTGTACAATTCCTAGATGAATTAATTAGCCCTGATCCTGATATTATCGCAGTTTACACTCAGAAAAAACGATATGCTTATACAATTAATAACTGTATTTGTGAGGTTGCAGAAGTAATAATAAATGGGGCACTTATTAAAACAATTGCAGTCGAATCAGAAGATTTAAAAGATATTTTAGATACAAAAACCTTAATTGGTTTCAACGAACAAGAAGAAAATGTTAATTATCCATTGGCTATTAAAAGGGTGATCGGTTTGTTTCCTCGTCCTATGGATCACTTGCATCTAACAAAAAATTAAAAGAAGTTCACTATTTTGACTTTAAGTAGTTAGTAATAATTGAATTGTTAACATCCAGTCAAGCAAAAAGGATTAAAATGACAAAAAAAGAAATGAAAATTGGCGAACAGTCAAAACCAAGATTTGAATTTAGATCATTTGGACAGTCTTTTGACGAAGCTTACAAACTAATGGTACGCTTATCAGTACCAGTACCAAAAAAAGTGTGGGAGCGAAGTTCAAACGAAATATATATATTATCACGTACTAACAATATTAATAACACCAAAATACGTGATGGTAAGATGGATATTAAAACCTATGTACAAACTGTTGATGGTTTGGAACAGTGGAATCCATTAATGAAAGGTGAGTTTCCTATGAAAAAAAATGTGCTTGAAGAAGAGGTCTTTCCAGCGTTTATGGTTGAAATGCCTGTTTTAGAAAAGGATGAATATACTTTAGACGAATTCCTTGCAATGATTATTGAAAACAAAGATCTTCAAGCAGTACGTGTTTACAAACATAGGTTTGGATATATGGTGAATGATACAATTTGTGAGTATGCAAATGTACTTATCAATGGTGCAAAAGTAGTATCAATTAATTCTGAGTCAACTGAAGTGGATGATATCAAAAAAACAATTGCAGATCTTGGACTTGAAGGTGTTGAAAATATCAACTACTTGCAAGCAATTAAACGAGTTATAGGGATGATTGATGATCCTTTAGCAAACGAATAATTAGTAATAGTTATAAATTAAGTGATATGGCACAAGAAATAGAACGTAAGTTTCATGTTAAAGGAGAATTTAAAGCCCTAGCAGTTAAGCAGGTTCGTATAACTCAAGGTTATTTATCATCAATTCCAGAGCGAACAGTTCGTGTAAGGATTAAAGGTGAAAATGGATTTATTACTGTTAAAGGAATTGGGAGCAAGTCAGGTGCATCACGCTATGAATGGGAAAAGGTAATTCCAGTCGAAGAAGCTCAACAATTGCTCGAAATATGTGAGCCTGGTGTAATAGATAAAACTCGGTTTTTAGTGAAGGCAGGAAAACACACTTTTGAAGTAGATGAGTTTTATGGAGAAAATGAAGGTTTAACAATAGCTGAAGTAGAACTAAACTCAGAGGACGAAACATTTGAAAAGCCTGTATGGTTAGGAGAGGAAGTAACAGGAGATGTAAAATATTACAATTCTATGTTGATGAAAAATCCATATTCTAAATGGTAAGCAGCACTAGTATTTGTTACTAGAGAAGTTGGTTTTTTGTATTCAATGCAAAATTTTATTCAATGCAAAGCAAGAAAGGACAGATAGATAATAATGAGCAATTAAATGGGAATGGATTTGATCCATTGGACATGAGGAATTATCACTTGAATAAGTTGCCTCAGCGAGAGCGGTCAAAGTTTGAAAAGATTTTGTTGATTGCTGGTGCTCCACTAGCCATTATTGTGTTTGTTTTTTTAAACTATTTTGCAGATTTATCATTCTTGCATAATATTGATCCATCAACATTAAGTGATAAAGCAAGAACCGTATATGATGCCATTGGATCAGAAGCATTTACCTCGACAAATATTTCAATGCTGGCCATCTTTTTAGCTGCCATCATTTTATGGATAACAGAAGCTATACCAAATTACTTAACATCCTTGATACTTATTATTGCATTAGTTTTAACCAATGTGCTTTCAGAAGTTGATGCCTATCATCAATTAGGACATAAAGTAATGTGGTTAAATATCTTATCGTTTGTATTGGCAAGTATGCTGGTAAAGACGGGTGTTGCCAAACGATTTGCCTTATGGTTTATCATTAAGTTTGGCAAAAATGCATCTTCAATTTTTGTCAGTTTTATTGTGATCAACTTAATTCTTTCTGCTTTTATTTCTGCAACAACTGCAAAGGCAGCTATTTTATTACCGATCTTTATGGTTATTGCTGCAGTATATGGTGCTACTGGTGGTAAGGACAAAAATAATTTTGGCAGAAACTTGGTTCTACAGAATTTGTTGCAAATTAATATGGGTGCAGGAGCTTTTGTTACTGGATCTGGAGCCAATCTCTTAGCAGCTGCACTAATTGGTGGAGCTATTGGATCTGATATTTTTTTTACAGATTGGATGATAGTTGCATTCCCAATTTCCTTAGCCCTTATGATTATTGGTTTATTTGTCGGAACTAAGTTTATTTTCCCAATAAAGAAGGAGGAACGAGTTCCTCAAATCAAGGGAGGAATGGAGAAGCTGAAAGATGAGCTTTCAAAAATGGGGAAAGTGAGTTTTGAAGAAGTTAGGTCCGTTGCAATTTTTGTTGCTGTGCTTGCATTATGGACAACCGATAAATATCATGGAATTAGCCCAACTGCTGTAGCATTTCTTGGAGCAGTTGTATCATTATTACCGAAAATTGGTGTTGTAAAATGGAATGAAGTTGATATTCCTTGGCATTTGTTATTGTTCTCAGCAGGAGCATATACACTAGGAGCTGGATTTAAGGTAACAGACCTCCCTTCAATAAGTGTTAATGCAGTTTTTGATGGTCTGGGTTTTAATAATAGTACACCATTTGGCGTTTTATATTTAATACTTACATTTACAATGCTCTTTAGTGCTCTAATCTTCCAGTCGAAAACAATGCGTACATTGATTTTTGTGCCGATTGCAATTGGTGTTGCACAAAAATTTGGTTATCCGGTATTGAGCCTTGCTTTTCCTGTAGCTTTGCTTATTGAACATGTTTACGTTCTTCCTTTTAACAGTAAGCCAGCTTTATTACTATATAGCACTGATCAATATAGTTGGTCTGATACATTCAAATATGGTATTACTATGATGGGAATAACATGGATTCTTTTTATGATATTAGGAGAAACATGGTTGAGGTTTTTAGGATATACCCCTAATGGGATATTTGGATTCTTTTAATATTTGTTCAATACTCTTCACTATTGATACTTTAATATAATCATAAATTTAAATATGTGTATTTTTAATTAATATAAATATTTAATTATTATTGAATGAATCAAAATAAAAATGATACATTTACATAGTGAGTAATAATAATGGATTTTTCTTACATAAGCGATATTTGCTAATTCTAATAATTGTCATAGCTTCTGTTGTTGGACTTTTTATTATTTACAAAAAGGTTGAAAGGGATCAATTAATACAAAAAAATAAAGATCAATTCCTGCTCCATGCAAACCTACATGGTGGTGATTTGATTTTCCGCAAAGGAAGAAGTCTTGCAAGTCAGGCAGTATTAGTGACGGATAGAAGTACTGAATACTCTCATGTGGGTATTGTTGTAAACACAAACAATCAATTTAATGTTATACATGCTGTTCCAGGTGAGTCTGAATCTGGTATCGATTATTTGATAAATGAATCAATAAATTCATTTGTTGCAGGGAACAAGGCTTCAAAAATAGGTGTTTATAGATGTACTGAAACAAGCTTCTTTGAACTACAGAAAATAGCCAATAAAGCAGTTTGTTTATATAAAGACAAGGTTGAATTTGACAATGAATATGATTTGTCTTCTGATAGAAAAATGTATTGTACTGAATTGATTTGGAAACTATATAAACTGATTGATATTGATTTAATCGATAATCAGTTCGATTTGCTGCAAATTCCAGTAGTTGGAGGCGATTTTATACTGCCTGGTAGCTTTATAAAAAGCACACATTTAACAAAAATATATGAATTCTAATTTTTTAATAATCTATAAAAACTAAACAATGTTAAGATCATTAGTATCAATGCTTATTGTAGTGTCTTTTTTCGCATTAGTATCATGCGGTGGTGGAGGAGCAGAACCTTCAGACACAGTAAAATCATTTGTTGAAAAAGTTGAAAAAGCTGATTATGAAGCTGCATTTGACTATTTGTATTTAGGTGGTCAGGAAATGGATGAAGATTCAAAGACAAAATTGTCCGGTTTATTAGCCATGGGGAAAGCTGAAATGGATAAAAAGGAAGGAATTAAGTCAATGGAAGTTATAAGTGAGGAAATTGCAGAAGATGGAGAAACTGCAAAAGTCGAAATGAAATTTATCTATGGTAATGGAGATGAAAATACAGAGAAATATCGGCTTCAGAAAGACGGAGATGATTGGAAGCTTAAAATGAATTAATTTACATTTATTCTAACGCTGAAACTTCGTTTGAATTCAACGTGGTTTTGGCGTTTTTTAATTAATTTCTCTTCAATTACTGCCATAATTTCTAGTTCTTAACATTTGCATACTAATTGTTAATTGATAGGCTCAATTAAGACTTTATTATGCCTCATCATAGTTCAACAGACTACAGCCATCTAAACAAGAAAAAATTCAGTAAACAAGGATTCAATGATGTATGGAAACTTTTCAGTTACATCAAACCCTATAAGTTTGAATATGCACTTGGATTGCTGCTTTTATTAATCAGTAGTTTGGCTAATCTGGTGGCTCCAAAATTATTAGGGAATATTGTTAATATTGGAAATGAAGGAGGGTTAACATCTGAGCTTAATCGAATTATACTTATTCTAGCCATAGTTCTGGTCGTTCAAGCTATTTTTTCCTACATAAGAGTAGTTCTTTTTACAAGAGTTACAGAAAAAAGTGTTGCTGATATTCGAAAGAATACATACAATCATATATTAAAACTTCCATTGAGCTTTTTTGATAAAAATAGAGTAGGAGAACTGAATAGCCGTATTTCAGCCGATATTTCGTTAGTTCATGAAGCATTTACATCATCGCTTGCTGATTTACTCAGACAACTAATTATAGTATTAGGAGCAGTAACAATATTATTGTTTGATTCTCCAAAACTGACATTATTCATGTTAGCTATTGTTCCTGTTACAATGATTCTGGTTTATTTCTTTGGTAAATTTATCAGGAATTTATCTCGGAAAGCGCAAAAAGGAGTAGCTGAATCTAACGTAATTGTTGAAGAAACTTTACAAGGAATAAGAAGTGTAAAATCCTATACAAATGAAATGTTTGAAATAGCACGTTATGCTAAAAAAATCAAAGAGGTTGTTAAGTTTGGAATTACAAATGGAAAGTATAGAGGAGATTTTCATTCTTTTCTAGGGGTGGCCATGATGGGAGCTATCATAGCTGTAATTTGGAAGGGATCAATAATGGTAAGCGCAGGTGAAATTAATGTAGGCGATTTGGTAGGATTTCTTTTTTATACTTTTCTGATTGCTGGTAATATTGGAGGAATGGCAGCTGTTATTACACGGATTCAACGATTTGTTGGAGCTACTGAAGATCTTTTTGAAATTCTAGAAAATGATACAGAAGAAATAAGTGATGATATTCATATTGATTCAGCATATGAATTAAAAGGTGAAATTAAGATTGAAAATCTGTCATTTTCATATCCTTCTCGAAAAGAAGATACTGTAATAAACGATCTTAATTTGGATATTAAAGCTAATCAGCTAATTGCTTTAGTAGGACCAAGTGGTGCTGGAAAATCTACAATTGCTGCTTTATTACTTCGTCTTTATAACCCTGATGAAGGAAATCTTTTTTATGATCGGTTAAAATTCAGCGAAATTCCATTATCTCAATTGCGGGCACAAATAGCTTTGGTTCCTCAGGATATATTTTTATTTGGTGGCAGCATTAAGGAAAATATTGGATACGGTAAGCCAAATGCAACTGATGAAGAAATTGTTGAAGCTGCTAAAAAAGCTAATTGCTGGGAGTTTGTTGAAAAATTCCCAGAGAAACTGGATACTATAGTAGGAGAGAGAGGAACCCAATTATCAGGGGGACAACGTCAAAGAGTAGCTATTGCCAGAGCTATATTAAAAGATCCTAAAATATTAATTTTAGATGAAGCTACATCCTCATTGGATTCTGAATCAGAAAGGCTGGTACAAAATGCTTTAGAAGTTTTAATGCAAGGACGAACTTCTATAGTTATTGCTCATCGTTTATCCACAGTTAGGGCTGCTGATCAGATTATTGTATTGGATCAAGGTCATCTTGCTGAAAAAGGAACTCATGACGAACTCATGCAGGTTGAAAGTGGAATCTATCGCAATTTAAGTGAACTGCAGTTCGCAGAATTCACTTCTTCTACCAAATAATCAATATTTAATAATTTTTACCACTTCAGTTTTTTCATTACTGTTCAGGTTAATGAAGTATATGCCGTTCGCCAGTACTCTCATGTCGATCAACTTTTGATTCTCATTATTAAAGATTTCTTTCCTCAACAGTTTGCCATTTAAATCAGTTAGACTTATTGTAACATCCTTCAATATTTTATTCGATTCTATGTAAATAAAATCTTTAGTAGGATTCGGATAAATCAATAAATCGAAATTGTTTTGTGGATCATTAATAGAAACATTATGAATGAAAGTAATCGTGACTGAATCATATCCGTCACAGTCATCTATCAAAGCCTTCACCCAGAATATTGTAGGATTATCCAATCCTATTTCTGTAGTATCAATTACAATGCTGCTTGTTGTTTTGCTATTAGACCATAAATAGGAATCAAAGCCATTTCCAGCATTTAATTTAATAGATTGATTGTGATAAAGTGTAGTATCATTACCCAGATTGATTTTTGGAGATTGTTTCACCATGATTGAATTTTCAATAGTATCAGGACAGTTATCAGCCGTAATTGAAATCAATTTTACTTTAAAGTTTCCAAAAGCATCATAAGAGTGTACAGGACTGCTATCTATTGATGTTTCTCCATCACCAAAAGTCCATTGATAATCCATATCTCCTGCAAAAGTTGAAGTATTTTCAAAAACAAAGGAATTGCCTTGCTGGCATTGAATACTATCCATTATTGAAAACATGGCTACAGGCATCGGATGAACTTCTATTATTTGAGTAACAGTATCCTTGCATCCATTGGATGATGTTACAATATGTGTAATCAAAAATGATTTTGTGCTTTTATAGGAATGACTAGTATTTTGCAATAGATTGAATTTCCCATCACCAAAATTCCAGAAATAATTAGTAATTGAACCGCTTGTAGCTTTAGAATCATCAGTAAAGTTGAAGACATTATTTCTGAAACAAAGTGCAGTATCACTAATAATCATACCTGCCTCTGGTTGAGGAATAACATCTGCTTTTCGTGAAGAAGTATCGATGCAACCAAAACTGGTAACCACTTTAAGCCGAATTGTATAATTTCCTGAAGCAAGGTATTTATGTTTTGGGTTGTATAAATCACTGCTGTCTCCATCTCCAAACTGCCAATAAGTATTGGTTATTGATCCAGAACTGACAGATGAATGGTTATCCATATAAAATAAATTACTGCGAAGACATTGTGGATTCATTCCTTGTGTAAAAAATGAAAATGGACGAGGATGTATAATAATCCTTCTTTCCTTGCTTGCTTTGCAGCCATAATTGGAGCTTGCAGTTAGCTTTACTTTTAAAGTTCCTTCAGTTGTATAAGCATGAGCAGGAGAGTGCAGAGTTGATTTATCAAAATCGCCAAAGTCCCATGAATTACTGAATGAACCTGATGAAATGGTTGTATTATTCGTAAAGTCAAACAAATTTGCATTCACACATTGAGCACTGTCGTTAATACTAAAAGAAACAACAGGATGTGGACGTACATAGGCTAATCTACTCAAACTGTCTTTACATCCATAATTAGAAGTGGTTATTAATTTGACAGTATAGATGCCAACACCTAAATACTTTTTTGTAGGTGATTTGCTCGTACTGAATGTATTGTCTCCAAAATCCCAGCTATTGGTGTAAGTGCCGGAAATAATGGATGAATAATTACTATACATAAAGGAATTTGCATTTAAACATTGATCACTATCGTTGATAATAAAATAGGTTCCTACATTTGGTCTCACGTATACTTTTTTGCTGATACTGTCTTTGCAGCCATAATTTGACTCTGTAACTAGTTTCACATCATAAATTCCTGTAGAAGCATAGGTTTTCGTGAAGGATGTGTTTGTTGAAGTAGTTTGATCTCCAAAATTCCAGAGGTTATTAAATGTTCCTGATGAAATGCTGGAATTATTTGTAAAAACAAAGCTGTGACTATTCATGCATTGAGAACTATCATTTATGGAGAAATCAGTTATTGGATTTGTCCTAACAATTATGCTTTTGTTTTGACTATCTGTGCATCCAAAATCTGAAGTGGTTACTAATTGAATAGTATAGTTTCCTAAGTTAGTGTAAGATTTTGTTGGAGATGTATTTGTTGAGGAACTGTTGTCTCCAAAACTCCACAAACTAGTAAAGCTTCCACTGCTTATGCTTGAACTATTATTGAAAACAAATAAATTATTCCCCAAACATTGTGCTGAATCTGTGGTGATTTGGAATGAAGTAACCGGATGCACATATACATCAACAGTTTTTATTAAACTATCGATGCAACCTGTGTTGCTTGTTGTAACAAGTTTTACCTGATAGTTGCCTTCAGAATTGTATGTATGTGATGGAGAGCTAGTTGTCGAAGATGAATTATCTCCGAAATCCCATAAATTAGTGAGGGTTCCATACCCAAATGTTGAGTTATTTGTAAAACTAAAACTATTTCCCTGATAGCACATAGCTGTATCACTCATGCTAAAAGCAGTAGTTTGGTTTGGTTTTAGAATTACATTTTTACTGATACTATCTGTACAGCCATAAGCTGAACTGACAATTAGTGTAACAGGAAAAGTATTGATACTTTGGTAGGAATGCGTAGGTGAAATGGATGTAGAATAATTGGCATCACCAAAACTCCAATTACTTGTGTAGCTTCCTGATACAATGCTTGTTGTATTGCTAAATTCAAATGAATTTCCTTTGAAGCACTGGTTATTATCATTAATAGTAAAGTTTGCTACAGGAGTTGGATATATGGTAAAACTAAGTGTGGCTGTGTCATTTTGATGATAACTGTCTGGATAAACTCCATTGATATAAGATGGAAATACCTTGATGGTATAGGTAGTTCCCATGCTGAATGTATGAGTTCCCAGAACGATTTCGCTGCTGTTACCGGTGGCCAGACTTCCTGTCCAGATGTAAGATGATTGATCAACGCCATTTATCGTCCACTGAACGGTATCGCTTGTGAGGGTGGTAACACCATAGTTATTGAGTTTTACCTTGACCGTCTGGGTCAAATCACAATAAGGGGCTGCCGGACTAATGATAGAGGATACACCTGCATCGTATTGGAAATTTGTAAAAATGATCCTTTTGCCAGTAGGATTTTGTTCAGTGGTAGGATATAATATCCCTCCAATATTAATTCCATTTGCGGAAATTTTAGCGTCAACAGTGTCGAAAATAGTTGCAGAGCCAGGTATATCATATGTTATCCAAATATAGCTAGTACCAGTAGGCATACTGTAATTAAGTGATGTAAAGCTTGCTATTCCTCCAGTCAGACTTGTTGCTGAACCTATCATATTTGCTTTTGAAAAAACAGCGGAAGTTGTAAAGTAGAGCTTAACATCGGATACATCTGAATTGTCGGTGTTGTTAGCCGCAACTTCTAATTGGTTTAAAGGAAGTGTTCCACCTGTTCCAATAACATTCAGGTCAACTCTGAGAATAGGGTTATCCGTTGAATATCTGTACACATAATCTACAGTTGGCTGGCTAAAACTGATAGAATTTAATTTTTTAAGCGGTGCAATTATTCTGATATCACCTGCTGGTGAAGAAATTATAGGTGTATTTGTTACCGTATTTCCAGCAGAATCCCACTTAATTTCGATGCATTGTGCATCCAGATATTCGCCAACTGTCGCATTGAATTTTATATCAAGAGTCAACCAAAAATACACGCTTCCGGTATCCAAAATCTGGCTACCTGAAATTGTAAATGTTGATGAAGGTGTGCTGGCTGTGCTGTCAAAAAGATTGCTTGTGTTGAAAGTATCAATATTAGCAGTATAGTAAACCTTGGCTGTTCCATTAATGTTGGCGTAGTTGAAAATGCCAGCAGTATCAAATTTAAACTGGGTGATTTTTGCAGCTGCCAAACCACCAGTGGTATTTACTTTGATGCCAATGATCATTTTGTTTAATGTCCCTGCCGGTGTAGCTGAAGTGTCAGGTTGAATACAGCTTGTACTTTCCAACATGATAGGCAATTGATCCTGTATTTTAGCCACAAATCCATCTTCTTGCCCTGATTGACTGGTTGAATGTGTTCCACTCGTGGCAATTGCATTGGTTGAAAATGTTAAGCCGCTGATGTAAATATTCCCAATGGTATCAACCGTATTGGAATAAATCATATCCTGCAGGCTTCCGCCAAAATAGCTACACCAAATGGGTGATCCAGAAGTAGTGAATTTAACAATCAAACCATCTTGGCTACCACCTCCATAGGTTGTTTGATAACTTCCTGTGGTAGCTAAACCTGAAATGGATGAAATTGAATCTAAATAGCCAGTTACAATTAAGTCGCCATTTGAATTTTGTGATAATTTACTAAAAACCTCAGTACCACCACCACCAAAATATGTTCCCCATTGTCTGGTACCTGATTGGTCGAATTTGACTAAGAATGCATCATAACTACCGCCCGCATGAGATGCTTGATACGATCCGCTGGTACTGATGGCACTGGAAGATGCTGATATGCCTGAAGCGTAAACATAGCCGGAATCGTCAGCGATTACTCCTCTGCAATAATCATTGCTTGAGCCACCATAGTAAGTAGCCCACATGACCTGTGTTCCTGTACTGTTAATCTTTGCAATAAATCCATCTTTGGATCCTACCGATCCACCAAATGAAGTCTGGTGAGCTCCTGTTGATGCAATGCCAACAGATGATTCACAACTTCCAGCTATATAAACATAATTACTGTCATCCACAAAAACGGCATCAGCTTGGTCGTGACTGGCTTGATTACTACCTCTATTACCACCAAAATAAGTTCCCCAAACCAATGAACCTGAAGGACTGAATTTGGCAACAAAGGCATCATTATAGGCATTTCCTGTACCGCTAGCTGAATTTTGAGTTTGGTATGCCCCTGTGGTGGTAATGGACTGACAACTACCAACACAATTGGCACTTCCTGCGATATAAACATGACCGCTTTTATCCAAAGCCAGTGTATTCAAACCTGTATGATCGTTTCCTCCTGAGGCAAAATATGTTCCCCATTGTCGGCTTCCTGCTGAATTAAATTTAGCCAGAAATGGATTATGATAGGATGAACTGGCTCTGCTTGCTTGGAATGCACCTGTTGTTGCAATTCCTGAAGTGGATTCTGCACAGCCGGCTACATAGGAGTCTCCATCTTTGTTGGTTACTATTGCATTTCCCTGATCATTATCGCTACCTCCATAATAGGTTCCCCAAACTCTGGATCCATTAGCATCAAGTTTTGCTACATAGGCATCGCCTCCCCAGTTATAGTGAACTGCTCCTCCCGCATAAGAACTTAAATGACTTCCTGATGTGGCAATATTTGTTGTAGAAGTAGTTTCTCCGGTTATATAGACATTTCCTGCAGAATCTGTTGCAACCCCATTTACTTTATCTCGCCCACTGCTACCATAATAGCTGGCCCAAACAACATCTGGAACAGGATCAATGACCAAAGTATTTTGTGTATTATAGGAACCATCAAATCCAAAGATGTTATTTTTTAGCTCCTTGTATTCAATATTAATAAAACGACCGGTCTCAAATTCATAGCTATAGGGGATGCTTTCATGGAGTATTCCGTGTGTGGTTTGAATATTAACTTTCCCATCCTTTAATATGTTGTTTTCACTACCAATGTATTTCCAGCGAATTACAGATAGGTCAGCTCCCGGATGCAGAATAAATTTATATTCAACAGGTGTTTTTGTTCCTGCTTGGGCAATAAACACAAGATCTATCCCTGGGTACAAATTGATATAGCTTACTTTTTCAAAATGCTTTACCAAAGTAGCACCGCTTTCAGCTAATGATGTTGTATAATAATTGAGGTAATCGCCAGCTGGATTTTCACAAATTATCTGTGGAGATGTGTTTGCTCCAATAAATTCGATATCAATACGCTGAGAAACTGCATAACGTTCAATAATGTCGTCTTCCTGCAAATCGTCAAAAAGAGAAGTAGAAGCATGTTCTTTTTGCTTGATAACATAACAATCATAACTAAAGCTATTTGCTTTTAACTGAACATTTAATCCCGGAAGATTAAGCAAATATTTTACATCCGGATTTTGTTTATTATTTTGATCAATAATTTGACCTTTGTTTTCAATGAAGCCGAGTGAAGGAGCTTCCTGTCTAAAACTTGTAGGTTTTATGGATTGCCCCAAGCTGCAGTTTACACTAATTATACAAAACATAATAATTAGGGCTACATAATTTGAAAACTTAGAATTTTTGAAAGAATAATGGAGTATCATAGTTTTGAGTTTAATTTTGACGAAATAATATTGTAGGGAAAAACAATATGGAGAAGACGTATGTCTTTGTATTTCAGCAGTTAGCAGTTTCGCTATTCGTGTAACCAAAGTTAAGTATTTTTGATAAGAAAATATGACTTTGTGCAATTTTTTTTCTTTTGGATTAAATCTGTTTAACAGATAGTAGTATTGGGTATCAGTGATCTTTTAAAGACTACTAATTGTTACCCTAAAATATAGTTTTATGAAAAATTTGGTTTTTGTGAGAAGAGTGATACAGCTTACTCAAATAAAATTAAAGCAGTATTAGTGTTATTTATTATCAGTTTAGCGACCTCATCGGGATTCGAACCCAAATCTTCAGAACCGGAATCTGAAATTCTATCCATTGAACTATGAGGCCAATAAAATTAAATACAAAGTTAAACGAATATTCAAATTTCAATTCTCCTGAATAATAATAATCGCACAATAAGACCAAAATTTAATATCAATGTCTAAAATTCGCTTCCAATTATTATTTTTATCTATGAAGAATACTCTTTACAAAACGCTTAGTATAAACTCAAAATTTATCTATTTTTGTTTTATACAAATTAAGTTTTTAGTTGTTACTAATGTTTAAATCCACTATACATTCGATTTTATTTGCAGGAATTATCCTTATTGGTTTTTCTGCTTGTGAAGATAATATCAAGGGAGAATTAATCCCGAACAAAGCTCCAGAAACCTACACCACTGTTGATACAATCATGCGCTTTGGTGAAAATAGGTTTATCACACAAATAGCCATTAATTGGTGGGGAGACGATCCTGATGGATATGTCAGCTCTTTTGAGTTTTCCTTGGATAAAATTATGTGGAAAGCTACACAACGGCAGGATTCCGTTTTTTTGGTGAATATCCCACAAGGTCAGGATACTTTTGATTTTGCTTTTTATGTTCGATCAGTTGATAACGAAGGGATGGTTGATCCATCACCGGCCTATATTGTTTTTCCTGTTAAAAATTCACCTCCCAGTGTGAAATTTGAGTATGCTGTTGGAAATCCCAAACGTAAGCCTGATAATTCATTCCCCATATTAAAATATACCTGGAAAGGAAGCGATCCTGATGGCGATGAGAACATTGCTTTTTATGAACTATTCTTAAATGATACATCCTCAAATCCAGTTGTTATAGATGCTGTTTTTAATTCAGTGATTTTAAAAGCTAAAAGCAGCAATGCAATTACTGATTGTGAAGTGCTTCAGGGTAATAACCTGACATTGCATACCAATACTTTGGAGGGAATGCTATTAAATGATACCAATGAATTAATCATACGAGCTGTAGATATTGTTGGCGAAAAATCGGCTTTTACCTATTCCTATAAAATATATGTCCGGAAACCAAAGTCAGACGTGTTGCTGGTCAATGCGTATTCGTCCAGTATTGTTACACGCGAGAACTTTTATGTAAATAATCTACAATCCATTGGCATAACTGATTTTGATGTTACACGTTTACAGGAAATTAATAGTGAACATTATACCGAACTGGCACCAGATAATATCACCCAATCCATGATTTTTAATCTTTTTGAGACCATTATTTGGTTTGGGAAGGATATTGATTTTTCCATGTCGCTGGCACAACGGACTACAAGCGAATTTTTTGCAAAAGGAGGGAAGATGTTTATGTCGGTTGAAATTGCCTCATCTATTTCAGAACAGGCTGGTTATCTCGATTTTTCACCCATGGATTCCTTAGTTGGTTTGCCTCCCGGTGTTATCGCTTTTCGCTTACCCAAAGGATCGGATGTTAATAAGTTGCATACGGGATGGCCTGATTTAAAGACCGATCCAAATAAATTTATAGCCAGTGCTCGTCCTTTCTATGAAGATTTCTCATCAACTCCACTGTATGATGCAGTTATTACGAAATCAACTTCATCGGGCTCCACCATTTGGACGGGAAAATCGACAGTTATGGCAAAAAGAGCTAATACATTGGGCAAAACAACTTTCATTATTTCATCTCTTGAATTACACAATTTAGATGGGAATGGAAATATTAGCGAGCTCTTTACAAAACTTTTCATTGACGAATTTGAACTCTAAAAGCGAGCCCTTGTCTGTAAAAAACATCGCCATATTTGCTTCTGGTAGTGGCTCTAATGCTGAGAATATTGCTAATTATTTTGCCAAAAATGAGCAGATTGCCCTTAAATGTATTTTTACGAATAATCCTCTTGCAGGAGTTATAGAACGGGCCAAAAGATTGGATATACCTTATCATGTATTTGATAAAACAAGCCTGCAACAGCGCACTGATATTATCGACAAATTACAAACAGATAAAATAGATTTAATTGTGCTGGCTGGTTTTTTATGGAAAATTCCAGATACTATTATTCAGCTTTATCCACATAAAATTATCAATATTCATCCGGCTTTATTGCCTAAGTATGGAGGAAAAGGGATGTATGGTGATAAAGTTCATGCCAGTGTAAAGCAAAACAGAGACAAAATCACAGGCATTAGCATTCATTATGTGAATTCCTATTATGATGAAGGACAAATTATTTTCCAAAAATCCTGCACTATTGATCCAGAAACAGAATCCGTAGATGAAATAGCTCAGAAAGTTCATGCCTTAGAATATGAATATTTTCCTATAGTGATTGAAAAATTGCTATTATCAAATAAATCCTAATAATTCTTCAAAATTTTTCAACTTTGCTGCAAACATTAAACTATGTCAATTAAATTAACAAAGCCTTTAGCATTATTCGATCTCGAAACAACGGGATTAAACGTTAGTACCGACCGAATTATCGAAATATCCATTTTGAAACTCATGCCTGATGGTAAAAGAGAAATCCTAACACAACGGATTAATCCTGAAATACCAATTTCTAAGGAAAGCTTAGAGATTCATGGAATTTCAAATGAAGATTTAAAGGATGAACCTGTTTTTGCAAAAGTGGCCAAAAGTCTTGTTAATTTTATAGGAAATGCAGATTTGTCTGGATATAATGTAGTGAAATTTGATTTGCCCATGTTTGTTGAAGAACTACTTCGTGCCAATGTCGATTTTTCTTTGGATGGAAGAAAGGTGGTGGATGTACAGCATATTTTTCATCGAAAAGAAAGGAGAGATTTAGCAGCAGCTTTTAAGTTTTATTGCAATAAAGAAATTATTAATCAACATTCGGCTGAAGCAGATATTGCTGCTACAGAAGAGGTTCTTCAAGCTCAGGTATTGCGTTATGACGATATTGGGGACGATATGGAAAGTCTATATGAGTTTACGGGCAAACAATTAGAAAACATGGTTGATTTAGCAGGACGAGTTGTTTTAAACGCTGAAGGAGATGCTGTATTCAATTTTGGTAAACATAAATCCAAAAAGGTTTTTGACATTTTCGAAAAAGATCCCGCCTATTATGGTTGGATGATCAAAAATGATTTCCCGCAACATACCAAGCAAAAACTCACTGAACTGATGTTTAAGTGGAAGCAAATGAAATAGTTGAGCCAGCATCTTGCTTAAGACTGCTTTTGATTTTTCGTTTATTGTACAGATACGGTGAGGATAGGAGATAAACCATCATGAATAGAATAATCGAAATATGCAGTGCCCAAAATCCACTGGTTAAAGAATTAGTCAGTTATCAGAAAGCTTCAAATCGAGAACAATCAGCATCATTTCTTATCGAAGGAATTCGTGAAGTTGAGAAAGCAATCAAGGCGGGCTATGAGATTAGTAAAGTAATATTTAATCAAAGCTACCTAATCGATCTAGACTTATTCAAAAATCTGAGTGACCAATGCGATTTGATTCAAATGGATAAAAAGGTTTTCTCAAAATTTGCTTATCGAGACCGAGTTGATAATATAGTAGCTGTTGCATCCTTGAAATCTCATCATTTGGTGGATTTGAAACTTCCTGAAAAACCACTCATTATTGTTTTAGAAAGTGTTGAAAAACCAGGGAATATAGGTGCTGTATTGCGCACTTGCGATGCAGCAGGCGTGGATGCTGTGTTTATTTGTGATGCTAAAACTGATCTTTATAATCCCAATGTAGTGCGTTCCAGTTTGGGATGTTTGTTTACCAATCAAATCGTTGTTTGTTCTTCATCGGATGCTGTAACATATTTTAAAGAGAACAACATACAGGTCTATGTATCTCATTTAGAATCTGCAGAAAACTTTTTTGGTTTGGATTATAAACAGCCAACTGCTTTGGTTTTAGGAGCTGAATCTAGCGGAGTAAGTGATTACTGGCTGCATGCTGCTGATCAGCGAATCAAAATTCCGATGCGCGGTGAAGCTGATTCAATGAATGTGTCGAATGCAGCAGCTGTCATGATTTATGAAGCTTTTCGTCAGAGAAGTATTCAATAAGCAGCTGACGGTCTATACTTATTCCTGAATTAATGAATTAGGATAAGCCACTCCAAACTTCTTCATTTCGCTAACACTTTTAACTTCAAGCTTTTATTCGTTTTCTCACCTTTACCTAACTTTGTTATTCTATTATGAAGGAAATACAAAAAATATCCATCATTGGTTCTGGTTGCGTAGCTCATTTTTTTGGAAATGAAATGAAACGCAAGGGATTTGACATTCTTGAAATAATATCAAGAACGGAAGAAAAGGCTAAACCTCTGGCAGAAATGCTGGGAGCAAAGTTGAATGTGAATCAATTTGATAAAATAGATCCAACAGCTGATTTGTATATTTTATCAGTTAAAGATGATGCAATTATGGAATTAAGAAAAAGAATTCCACTTTCAGATCAATTGATCGTTCATACATCTGGTTCTGTTTCATCAGAGGTATTCAAGAAAACTTCCTCCAGATTTGGCATTTTCTATCCATTGCAAACAATCAGTAAAGATCAAAAAATTCAAATTGATGAAGTACCCATATTTGTCAGTGGAAATAATGATGAAAGCGAGCAAATATTGTTAAATTTTGCGCAAAAACTAAGTAATAAAACGGCAATATTATCGGATGAAAAGAGACTGATTGTGCATATGGCTGCTGTTTTTGCCTCCAACTTCCCTAATTATTTATTAAAAATTTCCAGTGAAATATTGGAAAGAGAAAATCTGGATTTTCAAATACTAAAACCACTGGTTGACGAGACAATGAAAAAAGCCTTTGACCTGAGTCCTGCCAAAGCACAAACAGGGCCTGCTAAAAGGGGAGATTGTGGTATTACTGATAAACACAAAAGTTTATTAAAAGATAAAAGTCAAAAGAAATTATACGCGTTGATTAGTGATATGATAAGGGAGGATTATAAGAGAATTACTTAAAGTGACTAAAGTTGAAAGTGCCTAAAGTTTGATTATGTATTAAATTCAAGCTTCAATTTGGTTTATATAATCATTCGTTCTGTTTTAGTAAATTTGATCTATTAAAAATGCCAAGTACTCGAAACACTTTAGGCACTTGATGAACTCTAGGCACTTATAAACTAGTTTAAATGAACATTCAAACCATCATGGCTTATTTACGATTGTTCAGGTATAAAAACCTGCTCATCACCATAATGGTTCAATTAATGGTTTATTTCTGTTTGGTCGAAGGATTTCTTCATATTCCACCCAGAAGTTTGTTGTTGTTAATTGGGGGAACGATTTTAATTGCCTCAGCAGGTTATATCATCAATGATATTTATGATTTAAAGGCAGATATTATCAACCGACCTGATACAGTCTTGCTCGGGCAACGGATAAAAATCAGAACAGCCATGTATATCTATGTTGGCTTTAACCTGTTGGCTTTGTATTTTGGATTTCTTCTTTATTGGAAATTTCACATGGGTGTCAAGTTTTTTTTGATGTTTTCAGCAGTTAGCTTCATACTATTTCTGTATGCTGTTAAAATAAAACGGACGCCCTTATTCGGGAATTTTGTTGTGGCCTTGCTTCTTGCTTTTGTATTAATCATTGTCTGGATTTACAAGCAGGGATCTCATCCTGAACTTTTACTCCTGTATGCTTCGTTTGCATTTTTAACCGGCATAATTCGGGAATTGTTGAAAGATATTGAAGATATGGACGGAGACAAAAAAGCAGGATTCAAAACCTTTCCCCTCAAATTTGGCGTACAAAAGAGTAAGAATCTGGTGCAAAACCTTACCATTGTCCAAATTATTGCCCTGATCATATTTTCTGTGTTAGTTTACGGCTTAACTGCTTATTGGGCATTAATGGTGTATTTCTTTATTTTGGTCCTTATTCCATTATCGCTCACACTCTATCTTATTCCAAAAGCAGAAACTAAAAATGATTTTGAGCAACTTACACGCTTCATTAAGTTTATTGTTGTTACAGGAACAGTTTCCATGTTTGCTTTATTATTCTGATTTTATAATATTCTAAATCCTAACCTATTTTTGCTACATTTAACTTTAGTCACTTTAAACTTTCAACTTTTTACTTCTTATGATCCTCGTATCCCAATCACCACGCAGACAGGAAATATTGACCAAAGCAGGCTATACTTTTGAAGTCCTTCCAGCTCATATTGACGAAAATTATCCTGATAATATGTCCATTGAAGAAATTCCAGTTTTTTTGGCTGAGCAAAAAGCCATGTCGCTTAGTGCAGCTTATGAAAATGAAATATTATTGGCAGCAGATACCATTGTTGTATTAGATGAGCAAGTAATTAATAAACCAGCGGATGCAAAGGAAGCATTTGAAATGCTCTCCTTACTTTCTGGAAAAACGCATCAGGTAATATCCGGTGTTTGTATTGCCAAGGGAGAAGACGTAATTACGTTTAGCGATATAAGTTTAGTGACTTTTCGTGAGTTGACCGAAGACGAAATTCTTTATTATATTGAACATCATAAGCCATACGACAAGGCTGGAGCATATGGCGTACAGGATTTTATTGGGATGGTTGGAATTGAAAGGATAGAAGGATCGTTTTATAATGTCATGGGTTTGCCAATTCATAAAGTATATAAAGCCTTGAATATGCTGCAAGTGAAGGATAAAGAGTAAAAGTCAGGTTGTGATTGTTACAGAACGTTTCGACCCATCAAAACTAGCTCAAAACACGTTTTAATATTTCGCAAAGCAACTTAAATAAAAAATTCATACTTTTGACCATTATTAATTTCTGATAATACTTTTATCAATTCTGTCTATTGTGATACAAATATTCCGAAATATCAAAGACCGCGACTCTTTTCTGTCTAATTGAAATCCATCTTACATATTTGTATTAACTAAATCAATTAAATGATGAAATTACCATTTGCAGAACCCTATAAAATTAAAATGGTTGAAACCATTAAAAGGACAACCAGAGAAGAAAGAGTAGAATTTATAAAAGAAGCCAAATACAATTTGTTCAATCTGAAAAGCGAAAATGTATTTATTGACCTGTTGACTGATTCGGGAACCGGTGCCATGTCTGATAAACAATGGTCAGAAATGATGCTGGGAGATGAAAGCTATGCAGGTTCCACTTCTTATTACAAACTAAAAAATGCCATTACAGATATAACCGGATTTGAGTATTTTCTACCAGTGCACCAAGGTAGGGCAGCCGAGAATGTATTGTTTTCAGCATTAATCAAAGAGGGAGACCTTATTCCCGGAAACACACATTTCGATACAACTAAAGGACATATCGAGTTTCGTAAGGCCAAAGCAATTGATTGCACCATCGATGAAGCATTCGATACCCAGGTTCTCCATCCCTTCAAGGGAAATATTGACCTGAAAAAATTGGAAGATGTTTTTTTAAATAACCCGATTGAGAAAATACCCTTTATAGTTGTAACCATTACCTGTAATTCATCAGGAGGACAACCTGTTTCCATGCAAAATATCCGCGAAGTAGCGGCCTTGTGTTCGAAGCATGGTGTGAAAATGGTTGCTGATAGTGCGCGCTTTGCCGAAAATGCATATTTCATTAAAAAAAGAGAAGAAGGATATGCAAACAAGGATATTCGGGAGATAGTGAAGGAAACATTTTCCTACATGGATGCTATGACCATGAGCTCAAAAAAGGATGCTATTGTGAACATGGGTGGTTTCATTGGCATGAAAGACCTGGAGTTATTCCGACAAGCTAGTGTATTCAATATTATTTATGAAGGATTTATATCCTATGGTGGTATGTCAGGTCGCGATATGAATGCCTTGGCTCAAGGTTTATACGAAGGAACAGAATGTGATTATTTAGAAGCCCGGATTGATCAGGTTGCTTATTTGGGACAAAAATTGAAGGATTTTGGAATTCCTGTTCAGGAGCCTTTTGGAGGCCATGCTATTTTTGTAGATGCAAAAAGATTCTTTCCTCATATTAAACAAGAAGAATTTATTGCACAGCTTTTAGGTATTGAATTATATATCGAAAGTGGTGTTAGGGGAGTTGAAATTGGCACTTTACTGGCAGATCGAGATCCTGTAAGCAGGGAAAATCGCTACCCTAAATTAGAGTTATTACGCTTGGCAATCCCTAGGCGTGTCTATACTTTCAATCATATGAACTATATTGCAGTTGCGTTGAAGAACGTTTGGGACAGAAGAAATGACATTAAATCCGGATTCAGGATTAATTACGAAGCTCCTATTATGCGTCACTTCACGGTTGAACTTGAAAAAATTTAGCAATACATGAAAAAAGCCATTTCAATTTATATATTTGTTCTACTCTCATTTTTAGCATTTTCACAAAAGACCTTTCATGATTTTAAGGTAATATCCATTAATGGAGATACTGTTGATTTGTCCATTTTTAAAGGGCAAAAGATCATGGTTGTAAATACAGCTTCTTTGTGCGGATATACGTATCAATATGAAGAGCTGCAACAATTGTTTCAAGATTATAAGAAGCATAATTTTACCATCATCGGATTTCCTTCCAACGATTTTGGAAATCAGGAGCCAGGTTCAGATGGCGATATTCTCAAATTTTGTGAAGATAATTATGGGGTCACTTTTCCAATGATGGCCAAAATTCATGTCAGTGGGGCTCAAATTCATCCCCTTTATCAATGGCTTACCAAACAAACTGAGAATGGTGTAAAAGATGCGCCTGTTGAGTGGAATTTTCAAAAATTTCTAATTGATGAAGATGGAAGCTGGCACGATGTACGTTTATCAGCAACTTCTCCTTTGGCACCCATTATTACTACTTGGATTGCTCAAGGAACATCACTCACCGAAGAAGAATGCAGGGTGTCAAATTTGACAGTTTATCCTGCACCTGCTACCGATCATTTCAATGTGGTTGTTACGGTTGAGGAATTGTCCAATGTGGTGGTAAAAATAATGAACATGAATGGACAATTAGTTGAAGAACTTTATAACAGCCCTGTAGAAAACGATTTAAGGATTAGTTATAATACAGATCGAATGCTTGCCGGATTATACGTGGTGATTGCTGAAATTAATCAGGAAAAGAAAAGCATGCAAATCAGGATTGATAAGTAGATATCACTGAATTCATAGAATTATTACGAAGGGAATTGATTTTTATTGATTCCCTTTTTTAATTGAATTTCCGCTATTAAACCAATGATGTAAAAATTGCCATAGTTTTGTTTTTAGGAGACTAGTGAAATTTCTGGAATCGGTGGACAAATATGAATGCTATTACAATAGAAATGACTGTGGTATAATTGAGGATATACATTTTTTTTATAAATAACTACAGAATAAGCTGTAAAACATTTTTTACTATTAAATCCAAGCTTTTGTTATGTCGAATGCTAGTTAATAATTAACTCACTCAATTTCCGCTTTGGCACATGATGAACCTGATTTGCGTCACGATAGTAAATAATACTATCATCTTCAACATCTTCTACGATAACTTCTTCTTTGGGTTTTCCCAGCGCAATACAATACATTATTTCAAAATGCTCAGCCAGTTGAAATTCTTTTGATAATTCTCTTTTATTGATGGCAGCTAATATACAGCCTCCAAATCCAGCTTCTACAGCTCCTAATAATATGCTTTGTGCGGAAATATATTCATCGTGCCATGGATTGGAACTAATGGTTTTATCCAGCAATACTGTAATATAGGCAGATGGTCTTTCTCCTTTTTCTGGTCCCGGCCAATCTTTTAGATAACCAGCCCAAGCCGTATTGGGAAATATCTGGTCACAAGCTTCAGTAGTATAACTTAAATGATACTTAAAGTGTTGTAAGTTTTTAGCAGAAGGGGATAGGCGGGCTAAATCAACCCATTCCTCGAGTTGTGAACGTTCAATTTGGATATCTTCAAAGAACCTGCGGTAACTGCGGTTTTTAGTAATTAGGGCTTTTAAATTCATAAAATTTGTGTTGTTTTAAACTCAAATTTATTGAATAAAAGTTTATGTTAAACCTTATTGCTAGTGTGCTTCATCCAGTTTCAGTCGTAGTGCGACTTGAAGTCGGCCTACGACTCCCATCTTGACAAGTTATAATAGCAGTTCTTTGCTTACTTCTTGATGAATTTAACATGGCTATAGTAATGCTCGCCTTTAATCTGCAATATGTACATTCCTTCAGGCAATTGAGAAACATTAATAGAATTCGTTTGAGATGTATTAGAAGATCCCACATGATCAATAAGTAGTTGCTTACCTTCTATATTAAGAACTAATATGACCAGCTCGTTACTTGATGTAAAACCATCAAATTTAATATGAAGTAGATCGGAAACCGGGTTTGGATAAACCAAAACAGTATGATTCTCTTCTTCAATTGATCCACAAATCACAAAAGTGACCAGAATAGTATCATAACTCTCACAACCATTTTCAGACACCTGTACCCAAAATGTTTGCAAACCTATACCCACTTTATTGGTATCCACCAAAATAGCTGCATCCGTAGAATCATTGGACCATAAATAGGAATCAAATCCAAATCCGGGTGCCAAAACAAGATGCTGTTCTGCACACAAAGTTGTGTCCTTACCCAAATCAATTACAGGATTTTCTTTTACATTGACACTTTTTGAGAAGGTATCGTAACAAGCATAATTCGATTTTCCAATCAGTTGAATGCTAAACGATCCATTGGATTTAAAACCATAGTTAAAGATCGAATCCACAGTATTTGTATAGTTATCACTGAACAACCACTTGTATGTTAAACTACCTGATTTGATTTTTGAGCTATTGTAGAAATCAAAACTATTGTCGTTTAAACAATTCGAATTAATAGCGATAGAAAAATCGACTTCAGGTTTTGGATTAATGTACACATTCCTGCTCAGTGAATCCATACAACCTTTATCAGATATAGCTTTGAGTGTAACTCTATAAACAGAATCCTTCGTATACTTATGTTTTGGATTCTCCGCACTGGAGGTGTCTCCATCACCAAAATCCCAGTGATAAATCAAGCTATCCAATAAAACAAAAGACTTATTCGTACAAACTATTCGGTTGTTATAAATACACTGTGAAGTATCATTTAAAATAAAATCAGCTTCAGGGTTAAGTGCACTAATCACTTGTATTGTATCAATATCAATATGTCCACATCCATCATCAACTGTCAGGCTGTAGATGCCATTTGAAATAATACTAAATATTTCGGAACTACTAATTACGGCAGAAGAAGGTAATTTTCTCCATTCGTAGCTATAGCTTGGTCCATGATTTCCATTTAGTTCCAATGTTTGCTGATAACAAACGAAGGTATCGACAGGAAGAATAACGTTTGGTTTTTCTTTTACAAATACTGTAGCTGCTTTTCGTTCAGTTTGACAAAAAGCACCACTTGAATAATATATTTGACCATTGAAGACCGCGCTCACGGCAAATGTGGCATCAAAAAGGTAATCTAAAGCTATGCCTGGCCAAATAGCGAGCTCATCATCTAAATAAGTACTATTGCCACTACTGAAGTTTAAGAAACTAACAGGAATAGTGGTAATATAAATAGCATACATTTCTCCTTTTGGAATGGTAAAACCACCTATTGGTACTCGGGTTGCTTTTTCAAATCCTTGTGCATTAACAGTAGTTGAGTCCAATAATATCCAGCTGGCTGAATCGTTTTGAAAGCCAACGTATGATCCCTTTTTATAATACACCCAAACTGGGTAGTCGTTTTTATACAGGGTATGAATATCGAAACTATCTATGGTAAGATCTGTTGAAATTGCTGATACATCAAACATGCAACCATTGGTCAGATTACCTAATCCTGAATTATAGGTAGTTTTCAGACTATCGGGTATGGCTTTGCTTCGTGCTTCTACAAAATAGGTGGTTGTATTTTTAAGCTTTGGTGTTTTAAAAGTTTGACCAATATGCTGTAATGCTCCTGATGCTATTGAATCAAACCAAAAATAACTGTAAGCATTGCTTGCAGTTGCTTCTAAGAGTGCCGAATCATTGAAACATGAGAGCGTATCGTGAGTTTGAATATTTTGAGGAAAAGAAACAATATTTAAATCACGAATAGTAAAACTATCATTTTCGTGCTTTTCATCTGTTTGTCCATTTGGGAAGAGAGTAAAAAAGGTTATGGTATAGTTGGAGTCGGCATTAAAGGAATAATTGCCCAATGTTAGGGTATCTGATTTTAAATAGCCTAAGGCACCGTAATAAGTAGCTGTGTCGGCAACTTGATTGTTGATGGACCAAACAATATCAATACTGTCGAGGCGAATTACACCATAGTTTATCAACTCAACCTGAAGACTCTTCATGCCATCGCAGGCCGTTTCTGAAAATGTAGGACAATCTACAACACCTGCATCACTACTTAACAATACAAACTCATCAGCACCAATATCAAGGAAATAGGGATTTCTTAAATCACCATCAATATCGTACAATACTTTTTGTAAACGTGTACCAGCAGAATCCAATTCAATAGCTTTTGAATGTAAATCGGTTTTTGATGTGAAATAGGGATTAGCCGAAACAGAATTGGAATCATATTTTGTTGAAAGTTGCCAGGCCGAAAGATCTAATCGGTTGCCATTAAACCAAGCAAAATTATTCGATGTTGTATAGATATTATTGTAATCACTTTTTAGATATGTTACACCGAAGTAGGAGAGAGCATATCCAGGACCAGTATTAACCAGATTATTATTATAAACCCAGGAATTAGTTACATTGCTATTGATAAACAATCCAGATGCGGAATAATGATCTGTGGTTATGTGAATACTGTTATTATAAATATTCGTAAAGCTACTATTGTCGAGCCCAATACCTTTGACATTACTAAAGCTTCCTCCGATGTGGATGAAATTATTTGAAATGAGTCCTCTTTCATTTATATTGCCATTTGTATAAACGATGTTGATACCATATCGGCCTTGCTTTACATTTATTTTATTTTTGGAAATAACAAAATTGTTAAAAGAGTTTTGAATTTGAATAGCCGCATAATTCGAATAGCTTGTAGATGTTTCAATATGGTTTCCAATTATGTGAAGTCCTTTTTGATAAAGACCTTGAATGGCAATAACAAATTGGTTTTTAAATTGGTTATTGGTGATATAATTAGATGATCCGAAATCATTTAAGGATAAACCAGAAATCCAAATACCATAAGATCCATCAATAAAATGATTGGAATCAAATAGCATTAATGAATCAGTACTGAAATTATCTGCAGCATAAATAAGAGCAAATTCAGAGGAAGCAGAAACTGAACTAAGTCCGATGATGTTGTTTTTGCTGAATGTAACCCCATGTGTTGCACCCACGAGGTCAATTACCCGTCCATAAGTTGCTCCATCGTTGATAATGCTCACATTTTCGAAACCAACCCAGGGGCTACCAATTTTGAGGGTGTAATTTGCATACCACTGAGCAGCCGTAAATTGAATGATTACGCTATCAGTTGTCGATTTTTCACCTATAAAACGAACTCTGCTATTTGATGAAATACCTTTAATATCGTTAATGCTAATTTGGCCAATATAAATACCTGCTTCAATATAAAAATCAATAGGTCCACAAACACCTAATTCATGTAAATCACTAACAGCATTTGAAATGCTTGTGTAATCTCCAGTTGGACCTATGGTATAATTGCCAGTCAGGGCGGTTTGAAATGTCCTGACAACCATGTTGTTGAATGAATTTGTATCCGTTTTTAGATTTACTCTATTGGCAATAATTATGATATCTGTGGGTTTATTCGATGGAAAAATATAGGAGGCCAACATTATGTTTGTCGCCTGACCCGGAGCCAAAACCACTGTTTTGACAATGGGATTGCTATTTTTTTTCAATCCGTTGACAAACCAATCAAACTCTATTGAATTAATAGTATCCAGTCCAAAGTTCTTTACACGAACAGAAATCATAGAAGAAGCATTTGGACAAGGTGCAATGGGATCAACTATTTGGGTTAATCCAATATCATTCAAGAAAACATTAAATTCATCAGCACCAATGTCAGGATATAACGAATCCCTTACATCACCATCAATGTCGTATATCACTTCAGCTAAGCTGAGTCCATTGGAATCAAGGTTGCGCTGACTAACATGCAGATTGGATGGGGAAAAGAATCCCGGATTGGCAATGATTGAGTTTGAATCCTGGTTGGTGTATAACCACCATATAGCCATGGTGTTGGTAGAATATCCATTCCAATAACCAAAGGGGCAATTTGGGGTATAAAAACAGTTATAGTCGCTGCTGACGGTATCTGTTGTAAAGGTTATAATTCCAAAGCCAAGCCCCCTGTTAACAATGATATTGTTGCGCATTTTAATATGCGAAGTTCTCCCATTAACATCTTGTATGTTGATAGCTCGTCCTGCACTTCCAATAGTTGTTGATGTAATATTTATATTGTTGTTATAAATATTTATGTAGTTGGACGTTTCAACAAACACACCTATGGCAGCAGTATTTCCACCAGCATGCAGAAAGTTATTAGCAATCAGTGCTTCGGTTCCTGCTTGTGCCTGAATAGCATCCAGCAACAAACAAAAACCCTCTGATGAAAAAGATATCTGATTTCTAATTACTTTAACATAATCAGTTGAATTTTCAACCTCAATTCCAGTAAAAGTGCTGGCTGATGAATTGCTACCGATATAATTATTTTCAATCAGTAATTCTGCCTGGTTTGAACAATAGATCGCACGAGCATATTGGCCCCAAAATGAATTATTAATAACCTGATTATAACTTTCCGGATTACCGCTGCCCGACCAATACAAACCAACAGAACCTTTAGAAAAGGAATTTGAATCAAATATGTTCAAGGTATCGCGACCTCCTGATGAATAAACCAAGGCGTAATTATCAGAAGTAGAATTAACATTTTGACCTGTAAATCCATTTTTAATAAAAGCATTATGATTGGCATCTCCATCAATTTCTATTAAACGCCCAAAGTTTAAACTTGGATTGGTGAATAATATGCCCTGAATGATAAAATGATCTGCTGAATCAAGTTTGAGGACGTAATTTTTATTGGCTGTGGCAGAGTCATAGGTCCATGTTGCATTACTATTTAGATCAGATTGGATGGTTATTGTATTACTTGATGATGCCCCATTAATTTCAGGGATTCGAATTTGTTCTGAATAAACGCTATTTACCAAATTAAAAACCACCGGACCATTGATTCCCTGTACGATCAGCGAATCGACAGCTTGCTGGATACTACTGAAATTTGATGCTCCTGAACCTATGCTATAGGTTCCACTCAGCTGTGCAAAGGAGGGAAGAGTACTAATAAAAAATAGAACGATGTAAATGAATTTCCTCAAAACTAAAAATTTAATCCTTCAAATTGAACTTATTCTAATTAAGCTTCAAATCAAAGTACATTTTACTAAACTCAATTTAGTGAAATCGTTGGAAATAAAGGCTCTTTAGTAAAAATATTACTACATCACCACAACTTTTTGCATGCTTTTAATTGATGATGATTTTATAGTTAGCAGGTATAAACCTCTAGCTTGATTCTGGATGTTAATTTTAATATTATTTTGACCTGTTGATACTGTTTTTTTGTAATAAACCAACTGGCCATTGCTATTAACTAATTCTATTTCAAACTCTTGGGAAACAGGTATATAAAGAGATGTATTGATTTCAAAAGTTGCCGGATTTGGATAGATAGTCATTTTTCCCCAACTATTAAATGTTTCCTGAACCGAGCTGTAATCACCCAAATGAATACCAGTTGAATCCACCTCATAATCCTGATGACTGAATGTAGTAGCTGAATCAGTTATAACTACTTGCCTTACTGAGTCTTGTGACAAGCCGGGAATGTCAATAATCAAGGAAAAAGTACCTGTATCAATTTCATCGAATTCGAATAATCCAAACTGATTGGTTTTAGCGATTTTAACTACACCACCGGGTACTTTTTTAAGGGTAACATCCACATCCTTAATTGGTCCTGCTCCAGCTCGAGTTCCATCAGCAGATACTAGTTTACCTGCTATTTTACCATTTCCAACTGCAATAGGATGAAAATCGATCAGGTTGATTGTATTGTTGTCGTACAAGCTATCACAAAATGCAACATAAATAATTTTTGATTTCATCCAGCTTTCAACATCTCCTAAATAGGTATTTACATAGTTTACTTCACCACCAGCGTAAAGCATGTATTCACCTTGCTTTAAGTCTGAGAAATCAAAATTTCCACTGGCATTTGTCCCTACAGAATCAATTAGCTCAAGCGTTTTTGTCTTCTTTTTATTCAGCTTAAACAGCTTAACAAAGGCTGCAGTTGCCGGATTTCCTCCTGCGAATACTTGTCCACTAATTTGACCAGATTCAGTCAATTTAGATACTCCATACTCGGATGAAAACCAGATTTCCTCCTTAGATGATATTTTAAAATGATTGATGCTATCATTGATTAATCCATCGCTTTGTTTGTAATATCGATAATTCATACCATTAAATTTTACAAGGCCATTCCAGGAACTAATCCACATATTGTTGTTTTTGTCGAAAGCAATATCTGTTAAATAAACACTTTTTTGAAAAGGAGATGGAAATGTAATCCATTTTGTACCATCATATTTTCCAATCAGATAGGCAGAATTTGACATCGAATACATCAATGCCCAAATATTTCCTTGAGCATCCAAAGCAATATCCGACACCTCACCGATTGATGCTTCTTTTGGAATTGTAATAAAATTAGTGTCATTATAAATGGATAATGGACCATTAATACTAGAGAAAACAACAAATCCATCCCTGAACTCGATGTCGTGAATCCAGTTATCGCATAATCCTTGGCTAGTGTTGTAATTAATGAAGGTGTCGCCATCCCAATAACTAACACCCTTCGACCAGTTTGATAGCCAGAAGTTGCCTTTAGGATCTTGTTTTATTAAATTGATATCATTGCTAATAAGGCTTGAATTGGTGTCGTTATAAATATTCTTTTTTGAAGCGCCAATATCATAATGATAAAAGCCAAAACTGTAATGAGCTGCATAAATATCCCCAATTTCATCAATACAAACTGCATAGTTATAAGGCAAGTTGAAATCGCTGAACCCATCCCAAACGGTATCTTTTGTATGATAAATACGTCCTTCAGTAGCAATAACAACCCATCCTTTTGAATTGATGCCCATTTTTCCACTTGCTTTCCCTTGAAAGTAAGTGTCTTTAGAGAAATTTTGCCACTGACAATTTTGTGAATAGCCGTTAAAATAAATTAATGAAATGAGTAGAAATGCAATTAATAGAAATAAGTTCTTTTTCATGATAAAATTCTTCAGAATGAGCGACATGAAAAAACACTGTTTAGAGTGTTTCTTATTTTCAAAATTACTACAAAAAAATAAATACACACCCATATTGCGTTAAAACGCAATTGAGTGTGTATTAAAACTTAAAAAACTAAGCTATATAGATAGGTGAAAATAGGATGGTGGGCAGCTTTATTTATTTTGATTTAGCCCTACGTCCACCTTTTTTTACAGCTGGTGCAGTATTTTTTATGAGTTCCAAACTGGATTCTAGTGTAAGTGTTTTAGGATCAATTTCCTTGGCAATTTTATAGCTTTGCTTTTTGTAGGAAATATAAGGACCCCAGCGACCATTTAATACTTTAATGATTTCACCTTCGTGCTCATATTCGTTAATCAGTTTATTCTTATCAACTTCTCTTTTGATTTTGATCACTTCAATGGCTTCTTCCAGATTTATTTCGTACGGATCTAATTCTTTTGGAATTGAATAAAAAGCTTTTTTGTGTCCCACGAATGGACCAAAACGACCAATATTGGCAAAAATCATGTCTTCTTCGAATAAGCCTAAGTCGCGTGGTAGCTTAAGTAAATCAAGAGCTTCTTCCAGAGTGATGTTTTCTAAAAGTTGTCCTCTTTTTAATCGGGCATATTTGGGTTTTGTTTCTTCATCCTTACTGGAGCCCAATTGAATAAAGGGGCCATAACGACCCAGTTTTGCACTTACCTCTAATCCCGTTTTAGGATCAAGTCCGAGTTGGCGTTCACCACTTGAATTATAGAGAACTTTTTCTGCTTTACTGACGGTTGGTTCAAAATCTTTGTAGAAAAGATCAATCATTTTTTGCCAATCTAATTTTCCGATGGCAATCTCATCAAATTCATTCTCAATTGCTGCTGTAAAGTTAAAATCAACAATTGCTTCAAAATTAGTGACCAGAAAATCATTGACTATCATGCCAATACTTGATGGTGTTAGCTTATTCTTATCGGCTCCAACAATTTCAGTTTTACTTTCTTCCTGAACAATAAGCTGATTATCTAGAGATAAAACAGTATACGCTCTTTCCTTACCATCTTTATAATCTTTATTAACATATTCTCTTTTTTGAATAGTAGAAATAGTTGGTGCATAAGTAGAAGGTCTACCAATACCTAATTCTTCCATTTTTTTAACTAAAGAGGCTTCGGTGTAACGGAATGGTGCACGGGTGAATTTCTCTGTAGCTGTTAGTTGTGCTAAGTTCAAAGTTTGACCTTCCGTTAATGGAGGAAGAATTTCATAGGTTCCATTTCCGTTTTCATCATCAGTTGATTCAATATATAGTTTCAAAAAACCATCAAATTTGATTACTTCACCAGTAGCCGTAAATTGTTTACTATTTTGGCTGATGCTGATTTTAACAATGGTTTTATCGATTTGAGCTTCGGCCATTTGAGAGGCAACTGTTCTTTTCCAAATTAAATCATATAATTTGCTTTCCTGAGCTGCAACACTTATTTCTCTATTTTTAATATACGTAGGTCGTATGGCTTCATGCGCTTCCTGAGCACTTTTGCTTTTGGTTTGATAATTTCGGGTCTGTGAATAATTTGCTCCAAAAATTTCTGTAATCTCCTGTTTAGCTGTTCCCAGTGCTAAATTAGATAAACGAACCGAGTCAGTTCTCATATACGTAATATGCCCGGCTTCGTATAGTTTTTGAGCCACTTGCATTGTTTGAGAAACAGAATATCCAAGCTTTCGGGATGCTTCTTGTTGCAATGTAGAAGTCGTAAAAGGAGGAGATGGGTTTTTCTTTGCTGATTTTTGCTCAACTTTAGCAACACTGAAGTCAGATTTTGCGCAATCTTCTAAAAAACTACGTGCATCTTCCATATTCGCTAATCTTTCAGATAATTCTGATTTAATTTTCCTTACTTGATTTTTATCATCTGTTATTGTGAACTCAGCAACAACTTTGTAGTAGTTAGTTGATTTAAAATTGATGATTTCGCGCTCTCTTTCTACGATTAAGCGCACAGCAACAGATTGAACTCGACCAGCTGATAAAGCGGGTTTAACTTTCTTCCACAGAACAGGAGATACTTTAAAACCAACCAAACGGTCTAATATTCTACGTGCTTGTTGCGCATTTACTAAATCCTGATCTATTTTTCGAGGCTTGGATACAGCATCCAGTATGGCATCTTTGGTAATCTCATGAAAAACAATACGTTTCGTATTTTTGTCTGTCAAACCAAGAATTTCAGATAAATGCCAGGAAATGGCTTCTCCTTCACGATCCTCATCAGTTGCTAGCCATACAAAATCGGCTTTTTTGGCATCTTCTTTCAGATCCTTGATTATTTTTTGCTTTTCTTTCAGGACCAAATATTCAGGTGCAAAATTCGATTCTACATTGATTGAAAGTTTGTTGGTAGCTAAATCACGAACGTGTCCATTACAGGATTTTACCTTGAAATCAGCTCCAAGAAATTTCTCAATGGTTTTTGCTTTTGCGGGTGACTCAACAATCACTAAATTCTTACTCATAATTTCTCCTCTGCAGTTTATTTAATTATGCTAAACTTCTTCCGTATAAATAGATTTTCAGCTTCTAATAAGATGAAATAAACACCAGATTTTCCGGTATTTATTTGTGTTAAATTCAGATGTAATGGATTTGTAGCATCCAGTGTAATCTGTTTTTGTTCAAATACGATATGACCCATAACATCTGTGATATAAATGTTTGCATCCTTAATGTTTATGGGACTCTCTAAATATAGATGATCACTTGTTGGTACAGGGTATATTTTCAATTGGGCATCGCTACTGATTTCATTATCAATGGATGTGGTACTGAAGAATTTCAAATCATCTACATACATATTATTACCACCCTGGCTAAACAAGGAAACTTTTACTAATACATTGCTTTGACCTTGGTAATTGCTTAAATCAAGTACAAAATCTCGCCACAATGACTTATTCTGTGGGGCAAAATTAGTTGGATAAAGCTGTCCGGCAGTTGGTAAATTTATCTGATTGATAATTTTACGTAAGGACCAACTTTCGCCACAATTCTTGGATACATATATCCGTAGAATATCTTTGGAATCTGCTGTTTTTTGTGCATGTGCGTATTTAAAATACATGGCTGGTGAATTCACAGCAGTTAAGTTAACAGGAGGGGTAATAAAATAGTATTCAAGATTTGCTGTATTGCTATAAAAATTATTCAGGAAAAGGGAATAGGAGCCTTCATAAGAAGAATTATTTGTTCTTTTCCATTCGACACTGTTTTGCTCTTCCTGTATAAACCAGAAATCATCAGCAAAATTGGGATCTTCAAAATTCTCACGATAAGCAATACTATTTCCCTCTTCAGGATAAATCATGACAATATTATCTTTAAGCAGACTGTCTTTTCCATTTGATGTACTCACAACCAGTTTTACACTATATTTCCCGGGACTTGCATAAAGTATAACCGGATGCTGATCGGTTGATGATGTTGGTGTACCGCCATCGAAATACCATTTGTAGCTGATATCAGATGAGCCAGCAGATTGATCAATAAATTCAACACCTGAGTTTGAACAATGCGTTACATCTTGTACATCGAAGTCGGCTACAGGAATACAGGTATATACACCACTGTTATTAACTCCTGTTGCCTGAATATTGGAATTGGTAATTAGGCTTTTTCTATAATTTGATGCCAGATAATAGTCGGCAACTTCTTTTTGTCCTTTTGAAAACATTAATCGGCAACTGGTGTAATCCATATGATTTTCATTCATATCAGGTAAGTCAGGAGAATCCTGATGGCAGCTGTTTTTATTCGCATCACAACCATATGAGTCTTCATAAACGGGTGGAGTATCGCAAATTAAATCACCTGAAGTTTCACAATCACCACCACATCCACTTTGGAAAGTATGAAATAAACCAAGCCAATGACCTATTTCATGTGTAAGTGTTCTTCCACCATACATTTGGAAATCGGAGCGAATAACTATGCCATCTTTGGTTGGATTAGAAATAGCATATTTGGGAAATGTTGCATAGCCAAGTATAGTACCTGCTTGGCCAAAATTATAAATGCTTTTAACAACCCAAACATTCAAGTATTTTTGATTATCCCACTGAATCAAACTTTTTACATTATCTCTTGCATCTGTTGTTTTGTCAGAATAAATCCTGTTCACTCCATTGGTACATCTTCCTGAAGGATCAATATTTGCCAATCGAAACTCAATATTCATATTAGCATATACAGGCTTGAAAATTTCACGAACGCTTGCGCTATCTGCATTTCTACCCTGAAAATCATCATTTAATTTTGTCAACAAACTAATAATCTGATCATCACCAATATTTTCAGTTCCTCCTTGGTGAATGATATGAAAGACAACAGGTATGATACGTAAGTCTCCTCTTCGTTGTGCCTTAAAAGGAGTTACATCCCGCTCATTTAAATGCTGAATAAACTCTTCATACTCGGCAGGATTGTTTTGATAATATGCATCGTGATAAAAGTCAGTACCACATTTATGATCGTTATGAGATTGAGAAAAAAGTTGAATAGGAAGGAGAATCGATGATAGTAATAGGATGTTTAGTATATTTTTTAACATTATAATTTTTTAAATGAGGCGTTTTGCACACTTTTATATTTAAATATTTGCATGTGTATTGAACAAAAGTTATTCCAAAAGTGCATACCATTAATTACAGCTTACTTTAAAGCGCTGCAAAAATAGAAGGAAAAAACAAGCTGACAAATTAATTTCTACCCAAGCTACAGATCGATTGGTAATTTCTCTTTTTCAGATTTGGCAATGATAACAGCTCCACAAGTATCACTCCATACGTTAGTGGACGTACGGAACATGTCAAGAATTCTATCGACTGCTAATATTAAACCTACCCCTTCGAGCGGCAAACCAATGGCTGATAGAATTACTGTTATCATAACCAGGCCTGCCATAGGTATGGCAGCTGCTCCAATGGAAGCCAATAAAGCGGTTATGACAATGATTATTTGCTGTACGATAGTTAAATCCATTCCATATGCCTGTGCAATAAAAATAGCAGCAACACATTCGTAAAGAGCCGTTCCATCCATGTTTATGGTGGCACCAAGTGGTAAGGTAAAACTGGATACTTTTTGAGATACTCCTGACTTGTTCTCAACTGCACTTATTGTTAAAGGTAAAGTTGCACCTGAGGATGAAGTTGAAAATGCAGTGAGGAGAGGAGATGACATATTGTTAAAATGTTTGAAAGGCCTGACTTTTCCAATAAATCGGGTGAGCAGAGGCAAAGTAGCAAACATGTGGATAGCCAAACCTAATATAACAACAAACATATATACGCCCATTCGTTGTGCCAGTCCCCATAAATCGGCTTGTTCTGATACCACTTTTGCAACGATACCAAATATGCCCAATGGGGTGAATTTGATAACGAAAAGGGTGATTTTCATCATGATATCGAACAATGCATTGAAGAAATTGCTCAAAATGCGTTTATGGCTATCGGATGTTTTGCTAATGAAAAATCCAAACAGAATAGCAAAGAAAATAATGGATAGCATGTGGCTATTCGTAAAAGAAGTAAATATGTTTTCAGGAACAATTTCTATCAAGGTTTGTCCCAGTGTTTTGTCGGTTAAAATAAGGCCGTCAACCGATTCTGCTAAACTTCGGTCGATACCCACTCCGGGTTGAAAAATATTCACCAAAAGCAAACCGGTAATAATAGCCAACAGGCTTGTAAGCATATAATAGGAGATGGTTTTGAGCCCCAAGCGACCTAAATTATCAGCTGAACCAATATTGCTTACACCAGAAATTATGGAAGCTAATATGAGTGGAATAATGAGCATTTTTAATGCCCGAAGAAACAAATCGCCCATCCAACTAATGGCACGCACAGGATCGTTATTATATGCTTGCCTGATAATTACTTTTTTGTAAGGGGCAACATTTTCTTTCCCAATTTGTTCATTGAGCGTTTTTTCGAACAATGCTTTTTCTGTGAAATTCTTAAATTGAATTTTCTCCAATTCAGAAATCATTTGTTCGGGTAATTCTAAATCACGAAATTTTTCAATTGCCTTGGGTGTAATTTGATAGTTTGTTTTGAACATACTGCCAAAAATAACAGCCAGTATTAAGGCAACCAATATTTGCCAGTGGAGAGGAAATTTCTTCATTTAATAAGCATTGTGGCGTAAATAGCCAGTTCAATTATTTCTCGTGTGTGCAAATGTATAAGTATTATTTTAAAAATTAAATTTCTTCCTGAAAAATGAAAGCACAAGCATAATATTTAAGGTTAAATTCAATAAATGCTATTGATTTATAGGAGCTAAAGTTTCCAAAAAAAAAATTGCCATCGTTAAATATTTTAATTTGCATGAATCGAAAAAACAGTATTTTTGTGGCGATGCCAATGTGGCGCCTGCCCGACATTTGGTGGAAAATTGGAAATTGAGCTTTTGGTAAGCTAGTAATTTTCACAAAACAAGGTGCTTAGGCATTTATTCTTATAGTTTATGCCGATGTGGCGAAATTGGTAGACGCGCTACGTTCAGGTCGTAGTGTCTTCACGGACGTGCTGGTTCGAGTCCAGTCATCGGTACAAAATCAGCTGTTGCTTTTGAAGCAGCAGCTTTTTTTTGCATCATAGGATATTATATTCTACTCCAAGCTTATTATTCACAGATTACCTATCTATATCACCTGTAAAACAGCAAATTTAAGTTAGGATCATGCAGTTCACTGTGCTATAAAATATCTGTATAAAAATAAATAATATTTATTAAATTTGATAGCTATCAGTTCTCTTCAATTTCTAAAGAAAAATTTGAAGAGTGAATAAGATATTAATGCGGATAATGCAGTTATTTATAAACTGGATTTACTCTTAAAGGTTTATTTTATGCTATAGGGTGGATGATAGTTAAAAGTTGTGCCTCATAGAATGAAGAAACTAACATACATATTACTGTTTTTGGGAATTATTATTAATACAAATGCGCAGAATAATAATTTGACTAAAATTCATATATCTGATAGTGATGGAGAGCCGATAGCATTTGCAATTGTAATACCTGACAATGATACAATTCCAACTTATGCTTCAAATATTGTTGGAGAATGTTTTTTTATAGCTAAAGAAGGGCTAAGGACAATGGATGTAAATATGCTTGGATACAATGATACTTCGATTGCTTATACATCCAGTGTTAAAGAGTATCATATTAAAATGTCAACAAGAAATTACTGGGAGTGTAAATCAAACTCTGTCTGGTTATAATTTCCTTTAATTTCAAATTTATAATAATATTCATAATGCTGTTGTAATGTTGGTAACTTTTAGCTTTAGCGTTTAAAAAGTTATCAATATTTCAATGGCTTTGGTTT